>NZ_JBSFBL010000003.1:0-240254 GCF_053592935.1 Kribbella sp. NPDC002412 | reverse complement strand
CTCTTCCGATCTCGCGCGGCGCGCACGGCGCGCGCGGCGCCGCGCGGCGTTGGGGAGGGCAGGTGCGCGGCGCTGGAGTCAGGTGACCCCGGCGCTGGAGTCAGGTGACCCCAGCGCTGGAGTCGGGTGACCCGGCGCGCGACAGGTGGCCCGGCTCGCCGCGCCTGGGTCCCGTTTGCGCGGTGCTGCGGTGTTGGGCGGCAGGTCGGCGTGGTGTGGTTAGGGGAGGCGCCAGTCCACTGGATCTGCGCCTTGTTCGGCCAGGAGGGCGTTGACCCGGCTGAAGGGGCGGGAGCCGAAGAAGCCTCGGTCGGCGGACATGGGGCTGGGGTGGGCGCTTTCGACGTACGGGGTGTTGCCCAGCATCGGTTTGAGGGTTTGGGCGTCGCGGCCCCAGAGGATGGCGACGAGCGGGGCGTCGCGGTTGACCAGGGCGTGGATTGCTTGTTCGGTGACGGTTTCCCAGCCTTTGCCGCGGTGGGCGCCGGACTTGCCGGGTTGGACGGTGAGGACTCTGTTGAGCATCAGCACGCCCTGGTCGGCCCAGGGCGTCAGGTCGCCGTTCGAGGGGGCCGGTACGCCGACGTCGGCCATCAGCTCGCGGTAGATGTTGGCCAGGCTGCGGGGGATCGGGCGCACGTCGGGCGCGACCGAGAAGCTCAGGCCGACCGGGTGCCCGGGCGTGGGATACGGGTCCTGGCCGACGATCAGCACCTTCACCTGCTGCAACGGTCGATGGAACGCGCGCAGGACGTTCTCACCCGCCGGCAGGTAGGCCCGCCCGGCCGCGATCTCCGCGCGCAGGAACTCGCCCATCTTCGCGACCGTGTCCTCGACCGGCGCGAGCGCCTCGGCCCAGTCCGGCGCCACCAGATCCGTCAAAGTCTTAGGACTCACCCGCCACAGTCTCGCAGCCCCCACCCCCACCCCGCACCCCGGGTTGTCCCCCTTTGTTCGCGTGTCGGTCAGCACCCGGTCTTGTCACGCACGGTACAAAGGACGCGGCCTCGCAAGGTATGAGCTTGCGGGGCCTTTGCTATGGGGTGGCCAGGCGGCGGAGGGCGTTGGCGTAGCGGCGGGCGGCTTGGTGTTGGGCCTTTTGGGTCAGGGGGCCGGGGAGGCGGGTGTACCAGGTGGCGGGGCGGCTGTAGGCGCGGATGGTGAAGTAGATGCCGTCGGGTTCGCGGGTGACGACGAAGGACTCTTCGCCGGATGCGGGGTGGCCCTGGAGGGTGCCGTAGGCGAAGCCGATGCGGTCGGGTTCGTCGACTGTCCAGACGACGCGGCAGGGGACCGGGAGGCCGAGGTGGCCGATCGGGAGGGCAGTGCGGAGGCGGCCGATCAGCATGCCGGCGCCCAGGCGGCCGAGGGTGTTGGCGCCGATGGTCGCGGGGGTGTCGGTGGCGGTCATCGGCAGGCCGGCGGTGCGGTGCATCCGCCAGGTCAGCAGGGCCTCGCCGGCCCGGCGGAACACCTCGTCGCCGGTGCCGATCCGGGTCTTGTACTCCATCCGGTGGTAGCCGGGCGGCGTCTCGTCGTACCGGGTGGATCCGACCACGTCGTACGTGAACCGCAGGTGGTCCAGGTCCTCGAGCTTCATCCGGCCCCTTTCGCAAGTCGTCGCCACGCCAGTACCCCGCAAAGCGCGAAGCCGACCGCGTTCGCCAGCCCGTGCGTGGCGACCATCCACTCCAACGGTAGGTAAGGCGTCGGGGCAACATGCCCCAAGGCCCAGCTCAGCGCCAGCAGCATGGTGACGACGAGGACCGCGGCCGAGACGGTGAGCAGTACGGCGGTGGTCCGATCGGCGTCGCGTGATCGGCGCCAGAGGTTCCAGCCGACGAGCCACATGCCCGCCGTCAGTACGGCGGCGCCGGCGAGCTCGACCGGGTCGCCGAGGAAGAAGCCGAGGAGGACGATCCCGGTGCCGAGCGGGACGCTGATCGCGGCTGCTGTCGTCGCGCTGGTCGCGTCGTCGGCGACGAGATAGGCGATGAGTGCGGCCGCGAAGCCGGCGAAGTGGAAATGGGCGACGGTGAGCGAGAGGACCGTCAGGTTGAAGCCGAACAGCTCGTACGACGATCGTTCGGCGACCAGGGCGAGTGCCGCGATCGACGGGGTGGCGAGGGCGGTGTAGAGCGCGATCTCGCGCGGGTGCAAGCGCTTGTACCGCAGGAAGTCGCGGCCAGCGAACGTGATCAGGACGATGGTGCCGAGGAAGTAGATCGAGGCCAAGGTGATCGACACCGGGCCGCGCGGGAGCCAGAGGGCGAGGGCGCCGGGCAGGGCGAAGAAGAACCACCAGCCCACGCCGGCGGTCGATGAGGAGGGCCGACCGGGCGGACCGGTGAGCCGTCGCGCGAGCCGGTCAGGCAGGTGGGCGAGCCGGTCGGGTAGGAGCGTGAGCCGGTCGGGCTGGTGGGTTAGCCGGTCGGGCGGGTGCGTGAGCCGGTCGGGCGGGTGCGTGAGCCGGTCGGGCCGGAGGCCGAGTCGGGCAGGCAGCAGGGTGAGCCCGAGCGGGACGATGACGAGCATGCCCAGGCTCACCACTGCGTGGACGAGCGTGATCAACTGCTCTTCAGGCCGCTGGTGTTGTCCTCCTTGAGCGCCTTGAACAGGGCCAGCGCCTTCGTCCGGTCCCAGCGCACGCCGATCCCGTCCTGCGCCGTCCGGTAGCTGTCGTCGCCGATCGGCACGGTCAGCGTGACGCCGCCGCTGCCGGAGATCGCCCGCATCCCGAGCGCGAACTTGCCGAAGTCGAACAGCCCCATGTCCTTGTCCACGGTCAGCGCGTCGACGCCCTTGGTCGAGACGTTGTAGAAGCGCACCGGGTTCAGGAACGTCGAGGGCGAGGCGACCTTCTTGGCGACCGCGCCGACCATCTCGCGCTGCCGCTGCACCCGGCCGAAGTCGTTCTGGCCGTCGGCGTGCCGGGACCGCACGTAGCCGAGCGCGTTGACGCCGTCGAGCTCCTGGCAGCCGGCCGGCAGGTCGATGTGCGCGTCCTTGTCCTTCATTGCCTTGGGCAAGCACATCTGGATGCCGCCGACACTGTCGATGATCGAGGCGAAGCCGCCGAAGCCGATCTCGACGTAGTGGTCGATCCGCAGCCCGGTCGCGCCCTCGATGGTCTGGATCAGCAACGCCGGGTTGCCCCTGCCGATCGCGTACGCGGCGTTGATCTTCCGCTTGTTCTTCTGGCCGGGTACGTCGACCACGCTGTCCCGCGGGATGCTCAGCAGGACGGTCGGGCCGGACTCCGGGACGTGCATCAGCATGATCGAGTCGGTTCGCGCGCCGGCCTCGCCGCCGGTGTGCAGCCGGGCCCGCTCGGCCCGGCTGAGGTCGTCACGGCTGTCCGAGCCGACCATCAGGTACGTCGTTCCGGGCGTGTCGGCCGGCCGGTCGCCGGTCGGCATCGCGTCGATCTTGTCGATCCGGCCCCACGCGTACAGCGGGACCGCGATCAGCATGAGGACGAACAGCAGGACGATCAGTCCGACGGTCCGGAGGAACCAGTTCCGCTTCTTCTTCGGCTTGGCGGGCGGCCGGTTCACGTAGCGCGGGTCGATGGGCTGCGGTTGACTCATACCCACGACCGTATCGGGGTTCGGTGCCGCGCACGTCACCCCACTGAACGGTTCTACCGGTCGGAAAGTCGATCGCGCCTCCTTCAGAAGGAGGAAATCCGGCCCGAAATCGAACCAGACCGCCGGAACGCGCGTGGCGACAGGCCGACACGTGCGGTGAACAACCGGGTGAAGTAGGCGGGATCGTCGTACCCGACCTGCCGGCCGACGGCCGCGACGGACAGGTCCTCCTCGGCCAGGAGAGCCTTTGCCACGTTGAGTCTTGTGGTCAGGACCAGTTCCTGCGGCGTGGAACCGGTGGTACGGCGGATGGCCTCGCGCAGCTCTCTCACGGTCAGCCCGAGCTCTGCGGCATAGTCCTGAACGCTCAGCGGCCTGCACGCCAACGCGGTGAGCTGGGCGGCCACGTCGTCGTCAGGTGGCGGTGCAGCCTGGGCGATGAGGTCATAGAGCGCAGCAACAGTCTGTACGGCGTTGTGCGCGGTGCTGACCCGCAGCAGCCGAGTGAAGGCTCGGTCGACGGGTCGTGGATCGGAGTACCGCCGTACTGGCTGGCTGGGGTCGAGGTGGCCAAGTGTGGTGAGTGCAGCCGTTACTGGACCGCTGAAGAGTGTCCAGGCCTGGCGCCAGCGGGTGGTGGGTCGGTAGCCGTGCAGGACGCCTGGGTAGAGCCAGAGCATGGCTGGCGCGTGTACCTCGAACAACTGGCGGTCAGGGCCGTGCAGAAGGTGTCCGCGGCCCTCCTTGATCCAGACGAGGGCATGACAACCGAGGGCGCGTTCGGGAGTCGGTCCTTTGGGGTTCTCCTGCTCGCCGACACCGAGGCAGAAGAGTCCAAGTTCTCGCTCAGGGATCCCTGGAGTCAGGTACGTCGACCAGTTCGGCACATGACAAGGGTCCAAGAAGTGGGTCGCCGGTGTCCATTCCGGTGGCCGGCGGTCGCGGGTGGAATGAGTGGTGTGCTGACTTCCAACGGATATGTGCTGGACGAGTCCGACCGCCGGCTCGGTGAGCTGAGCGTCGTACCGGATCGAGACCGCAGGGAGCTGCCGCGGTTGCGGGAGCGGCTGCGGGAGGACGGGTACCTGTACCTGACCGGGTTGCTGGATCCCGTGACTGTGTTGGGGTTTCGGCAGTACTACTTCGGCCTGACCGATGCCGTCACCGACCGGGCGGCGTACCGGAAGGTGCTGTTCGACCAGATCGTGCCCGGGCGCGAGTACGCCGCCTTCTGCACGCAGCCGGCGCTTCGCGGGTGGTTCGAATGGTTCCTGGGTGCCGAGACGTTCCTGCACCGGCGGAAGATCATCCGGCAGACCGCACCGGGTGAGAACGGGATCGGTACGGCGACACAGGCGCACTACGACCTGGTGTATCTCCGGGAGGGCTCTGACCAGGTGCTGTCGGCGTGGATCCCATTGGGCGACTGTCCGCTCGCGCGTGGCGGCCTGACGTACCTGGAGGGCAGTCACCACCGCGTGCTCGAGGAGGAGGCGTCAGGGCGGCGGAAGCGCCCAGCTGCGTCGATCACCGCGGACCTGCCGGGGCTGGCGGACGAGCACGACGCGCGGTGGCTGGTCACCGACTACGCGGCCGGCGACGTGGTCATTCACACCGCGCATACCGTCCATGCGGCCCTCGACAACGTGTCGACCGACATGCGGTTGTCCACCGACATCCGCTACCAGCGGGCCGACCACGCGATCGACGGTCGCTGGCAGAACCACTGGCACGACCAGGACGGGCTGTGAACTCCCATCGACGACCACAGACCCGGCAAAGTTCCCGCAACGGCGGGGTTGACCGAAATGCGGGCGCTTCTCGCTAACGACAATCATTTCGGTTAAGGTGCTGGCGATCGACCGGGACGGCGGCTGAGGTGCCGTCCCGGCGGCACGAGTCTGAGGAGAGCCGTGAATCGCAGCGAGCTGGTCGCCGGCGTGGCGCAGAAGGCAGGCATTCCGCGGAACCAGGCCGAGAAGGTGCTCGACGCGCTGGGCGACGTCGTCACCGAGGCAGTGCACAAGGGCGACAAGGTGTCGCTGACCGGCCTGCTCAGCATCGAGCGGGTGCTGCGCGCGCCGCGCACCGGCCGCAACCCGCAGACCGGCGAGCCGCTGTCCATCCCGGCCGGCTACTCCGTCCGGTTGTCCTGCGGCAGCCGTCTGAAGGCCGCGGCCCGCGGCGACCTGCGGACGATCTCCTAGCGCCGTACGGCCGTCACCCAGTACGGCGTGTCCGGTGTCGGCGGCGTGTTGAAGCGGGCATTCGGCAGGTAGAGGCGCTTCCCGAAGGCAGCGACTGTGGTCGGGATGTCGAAGTCCGGGCTGGTGATCGTCCGGACCAGTACGCCCCTGGTGCCGGAGCTGTTGAGCTTGACGACCGCGACCTGGTTCAGCTGGTTCTGCACGACGTACAGGGTCCGGCCGAGCACCAGCAGGCCGTCGCCGTTCGTCATCAGTGCGCCGCCGAGGTCGACTCGCTTCGTCACACCGGTCCACGGGTTCACCTTGAACAGGAAGCCGGTGCTGGACTGCACGACGAGCAACGCGCGGCGGTCCGGTGTCAGCGCGATGCCGTTGAGGTTGAACCCGGGCTGGTGCACGTAGTCACCGGTCAGCGGGATCGTGCGTACGGCGGACTGCGGCGCCAGCCTGCCGTGCTTGCCGAACGGCACCTTGTAGAGGACCGGCTTCTGCGAGTCGGTGAACCAGGCGGCGCCGAGGCCGAGGATGACGTCGTTGACGAACGTCGGCGCGGTGGCGAACGTGTACGTCCTGAGGATGTCGCCGCTGCGCGAGTCGACCACGCGGGCGTTGCCGGCCGGGCCGCCCGACACGAACAGCCGGCCGCGGTTGTCCACCTTCAGCCCGACAGACGGCGTACCGGGACCTTGGCTGATCACCTTGCCCTCGCCGGTCCGCAGGCTGGCGGCGTAGATGTCGCCGTCGGCGCGGGAGCCGAAGTAGGCGATGCCGTTCCGGATCGCGATGCCCTCCGGCAGGAAGCCGTTCGGCAGCTCGATCCTGGTCGGGAACGATCTGGCGGTGTGGGCGGAGGCCGGTGTGGTGACCAGCCCGAGGATCAGAGCAGGCAGCGCGAGCGTGATCCCCAGTCGGCGAACAAGGCGTGGCATGAGCAGAGTCCTCCCCGGTATGTGCCGCGGAGTCGGCTCAGTGCCCCAGACGGCCGACGTGCGGCTCGTTGTGCCTTCAACTTATGACAACGAGCCGCACGCGGGAACGGTTCAGCGCTGGACCGCGGTCACCCAGTACGGCGTGTCCGGAGTCGGCGGCGTGGTGAAGCGAGCGTTCGGCAGGTACAGGCGGGACCCGAAGGCCGCCGCGGTGGTCGGCACATCGAAGTCCGCGCTGGTGATCTCGCGGACCAGGTGTCCCTGGGTGGCGGACGGGTCGATGCTGAGCACGGCGATCTTGTTGAGGCGGTTCTGGACGACGTAGAGCGTCGTACCGATGACGAGGATGCCGTCGCCGTTCGTCATCACGGCGCTGCCGATGTCGATCTTGCGCGTGGCGCCGGTGCGTGCGTCGACCCGGAACAGCGAGCCCGTCGACGACTGAACGATGATGAGCGCGTTGCCGTCCGGGGTGAGCGCGATGCCGTTGGCGTTGTTGACGTCCGGGACGTGCTGGTAGTCGCCGCTGTAGGCGATGGTCTGGACGGCGGAATGCGCGGGCAGTTGGCCGTCGCGGCCGAGCGGGACCTTGTAGAGGACGGGCTTGCGTGAGTCGGTGAACCACGCCGCGTCCTTGCTGACGATCACGTCGTTCACGAACGTCGGGGCGGTCGTGGTGAAGGTGTAGCTCGCGAGCACCGCGCCGGTGCGGGTGTCGATGACTCGGCCGTTGCCTCCGGCCGCGCCGGCGACGAACAGGCGGCCGCGGTGGTCGACCTTCATGCCGAGCGAACCCGTTCCGGGTCCTTCGGTGATCACCTTGCCCTGGCCGGTCTTCAGGTCGGCGGCGTAGATGTCGCCGTCGAGTCGCGAGCCGAAGTACGCCGTACCGCGGGCGATCGCGATCCCTTCGGGCTGGAAGCCGTTCGGCAACTCGATGCGGGTTGGGAACTCGGTCGGCTGTGCGGATGCCGAGGTGCTGACGAGGCCGAGCATCAGCGCCGGGACGCTGAGGACGGCGGTGAGCCTGCGGACGAGGCGTGGCATGGGCGGGGTCCCTCCTGATCCGATGTCTTTACCCGGGTCAACGGTAGGGGTCTGTGGATAGTTCAGAGCGGTCGCCGAGGACACCGGGTACTGTCGCTGCCAGCAACATCAGGCGAACTCAGGCAAGGGGCTGGGATGACTGCAGGGATCGACATTTCGGGTCTGTCCGGGACGGTGCGGCCGCAGGACGACCTGTACCGACACGCGAACGGGCCGTGGCTGGAACAGCACGAGATCCCGGCGGACAAGGCCATCTACGGCGCCTTCCACGCGTTGTCGGACACTGCCGAGCAGGACGTCCGCGCGATCGTCGAGAAGACCGTCGCCGCGGGGCATCCGGAAGGCAGTGAGGCGCGCAAGGTCGCCGACCTCTACAGCAGCTTCATGGACACCGAGACGATCGAGCGGCTCGGCGCCGAGCCGATCGCCGACCAGCTCGCGCTGGTCCGTGGGATAGCCGGCACCGGCGACCTGGCCGCCGCGCTCGGCACGCTTGAGCTGCAAGGTGTGTCCGGGGTGTTCCACACCTGGATCGACGCCGACGCGAAGAAGTCCGACGAATACATCGTGTACTTCATGCAGGGCGGGATCAGCCTGCCCGACGAGTCCTACTACCGCGAGGACACCTTCGCCGAGATCCGTACGGCGTTCGTCGCGCACGTCGCGCGGATGCTCGAGCTGGCCGGACTGCCCGATCCGTCCGGGGCCGCTGAGCGGATCATGGAGCTGGAGACGCGGATCGCGTCCGGGCACTGGGATCGAGTCAAGGACCGCGATGTCACGCTGACCTACAACAAGCTGGACCGGGGCGGGCTGGACGAGCTCACTCCTGGGTTCGACTGGTCGCGCTGGCTTGAGGGCGCCGGCGTACCGGCGAGTGCTGTCGAGCAGGTCGTCGTGCGTGAGCCGGACTTCTTCACCGCGGCCGCGGGGGCGCTGCAGGAGGTCGAGCTCGAGCGGTGGAAGGAGTGGCTGAGCTGGCGGATCGTGCACGACGCGGCGCCGCTGCTGAGCTCGGACTTCGTGAACGAGAACTTCGCCTTCTACGGCAAGACGCTGACCGGTGCGCCGGAGCTGCGCGAGCGGTGGAAGCGCGGTGTCGGCGTGGTCGAGTCCGCGCTGGGTGAGGCGCTCGGCCGGCTGTACGTCGAGGAGCACTTCCCGCCGGCGGCCAAGGCCCGGATGGTCGAGCTCGTGGCGAACCTGGTCGAGGCGTACCGGCAGCGGATCGACGCGCTCGACTGGATGGGGCCGGACACCCGGCAGCGTGCGCTGGACAAGCTCGCCGCGTTCGTGCCGAAGATCGGCTACCCGGACAAGTGGAAGGACTACAGCGCGCTCGAGACCGACCCGGCCGACCTGTTCGGCAACGTTCGCCGGTCGGTCGCGGTCGAGACCGCGCGTGAGCTGGCCAAGCTCGGGCAGCCGGTGGACCGGACCGAGTGGAAGATGACGCCGCAGACGGTCAACGCGTACTACAACCCGCGGATGAACGAGATCGTCTTCCCGGCCGGCATCCTGCGGCCGCCGTTCTTCGACCTGGATGCCGACGACGCGGTCAACTACGGCGCGATCGGCGCGGTGATCGGGCACGAGATCGGCCACGGGTTCGACGACCAGGGGTCGCGGTACGACGGCGACGGCAACATCAACGACTGGTGGACCGACGACGACCGCGCCGCCTTCGAGCAGCGCACCGACAAACTCGTCGCGCAGTACGACGCCCTCTCGCCGGCCGAGACGCCGGGCCAGCACGTGAACGGCAAACTCACCCTCGGCGAGAACATCGGCGACCTGGGCGGCCTGTCGATCGCCTACGTCGCCTACCAGCTGTCCCTGGACGGCGCCGAGCCCCCGGTCATCGACGGCCTCACCGGCAGCCAGCGCTTCTTCCTCTCCTGGGCCACCGCCTGGTCCACCAAAACCCGCCCCGAAGAAGCCGCCCGCCGCCTGGCCATCGACCCCCACTCCCCACCCGAGTTCCGCTGCAACGCAGTAGCCAAAAACATCGACGCCTTCCACACCACCTTCAACACCACCGAGTCAGACGCCATGTGGCTAGCCCCCGAGGACCGCGTCCGCATCTGGTAACCCATCCGGCGATCCGTGGGCGGCCGGCTGCCAACCAGCACCCGACAACCCACCGGCACGGCCACAACCAAACCCGGCAGCTCACCGCCAACGGCGGCGAGCTGCCGGGCCGCAGTTAGTGGTGCGGTGGGTCGGCGGTCCGGCTGACCAGCTCACCCGGTGGGTCGGACGCCAGCTGGCTTGCTGACCAGCTTCCCTGGTGCCGCGGCAAGCCATCAGGCACCGGCGGGCGGGTCGGCTCACGTGGAGCTCGGTGGTTTGGCTGGCCACTGGCAATCCCCGGGGCGGGGTGGTGGCGCCAGCCTCGGCGGCCGACCGGCTCGGCTGACGACCACCACCCGGTGGTCCGGCTTACAAACACAACCCGGCAGCTCGCCGCTGTAGGCGGTGGGCTGCCGGGGTGTGGTTGGTGGTGAAGGTGGGGTTAGGAGGCCATCCAGGATTGGAGGGCTTCTGGGGTTCGGGGCATGGCTTCGGAGAGGTTTTCGGTGCCGTCTTGGGTGATGAGGATGTCGTCTTCGATGCGGATGCCGATGCCGCGGAGGTCTTCGGGGACGGTGAGGTCGTCGGACTGGAAGTAGAGGCCCGGTTCCACGGTGAGGACGTAGCCGGTTTGGACCTGGCCCTTGCGGTACTTCTCTTCGCGGGCGGACGCGCAGTCGTGGACGTCGAGGCCGAGCATGTGGCTCACGCCGTGCAGGGTGTAGCGCTGGTAGAGCATGCTCTCCGGGTCGAGCGCCTCCTCGGCCGACACCGGCAGCAACTCCATCGCGTCGAGGCCGTGCACGATGACCTCCATCGCCGCCTCGTGCCCGGCGCGGAACGCCGCACCCGGCCGGAGCGCCGCGATCCCGGCGTTCTGCGCGTCGAGCACCAGCTGGTACAGCTCGCGCTGCCGCGGCGTGAACTCACCGTTGACCGGCAGCGTCCGGGTGATGTCCGCGGTGTACAGCTGCCGGTTCTCCACACCCATGTCCAGCAGCATCAGCGTGCCGTCGTCGACGGTGCCGTCGTTCTCGATCCAGTGCAGCGTGGTCGCGTGCGGTCCGGCGGCGGCGATCGAGGTGTACCCGACATCGTTGCCCTCGGCCCGGGCCCGGCGCCAGAACGTGCCCTCGATCCAGCGTTCGCCGTACTCGCGGACCTTGTCCATCTCGGCGAGTACGTCGGAGAAGCCGCGGTGCGTGATCGCGACGGCGTTACGCAGTTGCTCGATCTCCCACGGGTCCTTCACCAGCCGGAGCTCGGACAGCGTCGCGGCCAGCTCCCGGTCCTTGGCGGCCTCCGTCTTCGTGCCGCTCAGCAGCGCGGCGATCGACTCGTGCTCCGCGCGGCGCACCCGGGTCGGCACGTCGCCCTTGAGCGCGTCCGCGAGCCCGTCGACATGCCGGGTCTCGATGCCGAACTCCTTGGCGGTCTCGGTCAGCGACGGACGCCGGCCGGCCCAGAGCTCGCCGTACATCCGGTCGCGCCAGAACTCCTCGCCCTGGCCGCGGTCGGCGCGCGGGCGGAAGTACAGGATCGCGTCGTGGCCGCTGGTGCCGTTCGGCTCGAGCACGAGCACCGAGTCGGAGGTCTGGTTGCCGGTCAGCCACACGTAGTCGGTGTGCGGGCGGAAGACGAAGTCGGTGTCGTTCGACCGGACCTTGTACGTGCCGGCCGGGATCACCAGCCGCTCGCCCGGGAACGCCTGCGACAGCGCGTCCCGCCGCTTCGCCGCCCACACGCCGACGTCGCTGAGCGTCACGTCCTGTCGCTCGGAGTCGGCCCACCCCGAGTTCATGAACGCCCGCAGCTTCGGGTTCGGCTCGTTGTCGTGCGACGCCGTCTTCGGCGCCGCCTCCTCAGCCGTGGCGGCGCCCGCGGCGGTGTTGGCTGCGGTGGCGGTCTCCGGGGCAGTGTTCTCGGCTGCGGTGGTCTCGGTCGTGTCGGTCATCGTCGACCAGTCCTCGTCTCGGCGCGGGGCTGTATTTCAGCGCTGGTTGTGCAGTTGGTCGCCGCGGAGCGTGCCGCTGTCCGGCAGCGCCTCGGCGGGGTCGGAGCCGATGCGAGTGATCGCATTGTGCTCGTCCACGAAGACTACGCTCGGCTCGAACACCTTCGCCTCCGCGGTGTCGAACATCCCGTACGCGATCAGGATCACCAGGTCACCCGGATGGATCAGGTGCGCCGCCGCCCCGTTGATCCCAACCACCCCGGACCCGCGCGGCCCTTCGATCAGGTACGTCGACAGCCGGTTGCCGTTCGTGATGTCGACGATGTCCACCTTCTCGCCGGGCAACAGGTCCGCTGCGTCCATCAGCTCCGCGTCCAGCGTGCACGACCCGACGTAGTCCAGATCCGCCTGCGTCACGGTCGCTCGGTGCACCTTCGACTTCATCATCTCGCGCCACATGCCCGCCATGATCCAGCCCGCCCACCACCCCGTCAGTAACCCCCATCACCCAACCGGTTAACTCCACACCGGAGCGTCCGGCCCGCGCAAGGTGAACTCGCCCGGGCCGGCACTTGACGGCTACTGGCGGGTGAGATCGCGTTGGCGGGTGGTGGGACGGGCTCGTTGGGGCGGAGGGAGTCGCCTAGAAGCTCGCCATCCGCCAGGGAATATTCAGCCCACGAGTCAGGGCATTATGGAGCACGATCTCTTGGTCCAGATTCAGTCGAGATCTAGGGTTGTGAAATATGAAGTTGAGACGCATTTCGTTTCCGGCTTGATAGCGGTTGGCGATAGCGCCTATGCGATATAGTTGTTCTAACATTGGAATCAATTCCAACGAGCGGTATCTGCGATCCCGCTCCTTCCAGGCTCGCAAGCGCGCGAGCCTGAATGCGTTGCCGGTCAGTGATTCGACAAGATCCATTGCGAGCTTGCTCTCCCTCGCGCCGATGGCAGGCATTAATCCTGTTCGGATCTCTTCGACGAAATACTCCGAGGCGTATTCTTTTACTCCTGCGATCACGTCCTGAATGCCCGGTAGTCCGGCCGGCGGAGAGTGCCTGGCGATGCTGGTCATCAGTTGAAGGAAGTCTCGTGGCAGATATCGCGTGTTGGAAATCAGGTAGGGTATTACCTCGTCAATTCTATTACCTTGCTTGATTTCGCGTGGAAGGTAGTCTTTGATGATGTCTCCCACGTCTGCGGCATGAACGCGTGCCTTGGTTTCGGCCAGGTCGATTAGATGGGTATCCTCGGGGCGGCGACTTGTCGGAAACCAGTCTAGGTTCACGGCGGAACCTGAATAGATCTTGTTTGCGTCGGCATATCCAAGGCTGTAGAAAAGGTCTGTACGGCAGAGGATGACCAGCCGAATGTTTGAGCCCGCCGCTATGAGTTGCTTGCTCAGGCGCTCTGCACTGACGATCAGGGCTGTCAGCGTCTCCCATCGCAGATTGTCCTCCTCGCCGATGGCGAGAGAGTCTAGTCCATCAATGAACACGAAATGTCGTCCGCTGGTGACAAAGTTCGTGACTAGGTTTCGAACTGTCTCTGTTACCTCATAGAACGGCAGGGAGTTGGACTGCGACATCAACCCGATACCCGCCTCGATACCAGGAGGCTTGGCCTTGAGGTCCAGTGAACTGAGTCGCAAAACGGCGTCCTTTAGGGTTCGTGATGGTAGGAGTCCCGCTCTGCGCAATGTGGCCCAGGTCTGTGCATATTCTTTCTCATGGTGACTTGACGCGAGCGTATCACCCTCTAAGGATGCGAGGATCTGAACACATAAGAGATAGGTCCACACGGTCGGGATGCGCGCCTGCCTGGTCTCGCCGCCTATATCCAAATGCGCAAGGTCCACGAATGGAAAGTCGATGAGTTCGACGATGCGCACAAACCAGTCATCACGCTGCTGACTTTTGATTGAGAAGTGTTCAGAGATTGAACTCTTCCCGGCTCCTTTTGGGCCAAGCACAAGCCACTTAGTGCCGTTGACGATATTCTCGATCACGTTGCCGGGGTCGTAGAATCCGGTGTCAAGTAGCTGGCTATCAAAGATTCGCTCATCCTCTGCCGAGTTGCGTCCGAAAACCAGCTCTCTAAGTGGCGTCCTGCTCACAATCTCCCCCAGGGACTCGTCGATGTTCAGTGCATGATCTCCTAGGCGAGACCCAGGGTCGCTCAGGTGAACATGCCCGTCTGAAAATCGAAACCTAGCTGACTTGAGTCGACTTGCACAGCCCAAGAGTTGGGCTAATCAGCCGGACGGTCCTTGAGGTCTGGCGAGCAGTTGGGTTAATCAATTGCTTGATCCTGCGTCTCGTGGATCTGGAGGTTCTCGTTGCTCCCTCGATCGATGAGATGCCTTCGAGCCGGGGAAGCCCGGAGTGTCCATGCAAAACGCTGCGCTTCAGCACCATCGAGCATCGCGAGGCGCCTCTGACCGTTGGACGGTCCGCGTTCCTGAGCCAGCCCTGCGCAGCGCCACGCTTAAGCGAGGCTCAACTGACTGGTCGGGCCGTGTTTCGATTCCATCTGCATGAGCATCCCCAAGCGCCACCTTCGCCCTGGAAGCCGCGACAAGAAGATTGCACTGAAGCCTCTCGGATGATGTGAGCCTCTGACTCGGCACTCGGTGAGCGTTGTGGGTCGAAGGTGCCGACCGTCCAGACACCGAGTCCGTTGCGGACGTCGCCGTTCAAACTCAGTTGGTTCTGGCAATCAGCTGGCGTGCTGCGATGCCGAGCCCACCGCTGCCCAGCCGCCCGCCGAGACCTCACCCCACGAGCTCTGGCTTGCGGGTGGGGGTGGGCTGGTTGGAGCGGAGGGAGTCGCCTTCTACGTCGACGTTGGGGAGGAGGCGGTTGAGCCAGCGGGGGAGGTACCAGGCGGAGCGGCCGAGGAGGGCCATGACGGCGGGGACGATGGTCATCCGGACGATGAAGGCGTCGATGGCCACCGCCAGGGCCAGGCCGAAGCCCATCTCGCGGATCAGGGTCTGGCTGGACAGGATGAAGCCGGAGAAGACGGCCGTCATGATGACCGCGGCTGCAGTGACTACGCGGGCGCCGTGGGCGAATCCGTCGACGACTGCGGTCCGAGGCTCGGCGCCGTGGACGTGTTCCTCGCGCATCCGGGTGACCAGGAAGATCTGGTAGTCCATCGCGAGGCCGAAGACCACGCCGATCAGGAAGATCGGCAGCATGCTGATCACCGGCCCGGTCTGCCCCTCGATCCCGAACACTCCGGCCAGCCAGCCCCACTGGAACACCGCGACCACTGCGCCGAACGTCGCCGCGACCGTGAGCAGGAAGCCCAACGTCGCCTTCAGCGGCACGAGCAGCGAGCGGAACACCAGCATCAGCAGCAGGAACGCGAGCCCGACTACCAGCAGCAGATACGGCAGGAGCGCATCGCCGAGCTTGTCCGAGAAGTCGATGCTGATCCCGGTCGCGCCGGTCACGGCCACCTCGGTGCTGTCGTTCTCCGGCAACCCTCTGATCGCCTGCACCAGGTCGCGCGTCTCCGTCGTCCCCGGGCCGCTCGACGGGATCACCGTCAGCAACGCCGTGTCCCCAGCCGGGTTGAACGTCGGCGGCGTCACCATCGTCACGTCTGGCAGCGCACGAATGGCGGTCGCGGTCGCGCCGGCCGCGGTCCGCGGATCGGCGGCCCCATCGGCATCGACCACCACCATCAGCGGCCCGTTGAATCCGGGCCCGAAGCCCTCGGAGAGCAGATCGTACGCCTTGCGCTGAGTGGAGTCGGGAGCCGCCGTGCTGTCATCGGGCAGCCCGAGCTCCAGGTCGGTGGCCGGGATCGCCATCGCCCCGAGACCGATCACGGTCACCAGCAGCACCGCCACCGGCCGCCGCGTGACGAACCGACCCCACCGGCGTCCGGCCGACATCCGCCCGGCCGCCTCGGGATCACCGGCCCGCAGCCCCGGGATCCGCCCGCCCAGCACCCGCCGCCCGGCGAAGCCCAGCAGCGCCGGCAGCAAGGTGAGCGCGATCGCCACCGCCAGCACGACGGTGAATGCGGCTGCCAGCCCCATCTGGGTGAGGAACGGGATGTCGACGATGAACAGCCCGGCCAGCGCGATCACCACGGTCAGCCCGGCGAACACCACTGCGGACCCAGCCGTGCCGACCGAGCGGCCGACTGCCTCCTCGGGCTCCAAGCCGGTGCTCAGCTCGTGTCGGTACCGCGACATGATGAACAACGCGTAGTCGATCGACACCGCGAGCCCGATCATCAACGCCAGGATCGGCGTCCCCGAACCGATGTCGATGAAGCCGGTCGCGGCGGTGATCGCGGTGACCCCGATGCCGATCCCGATGATTGCCGACAGCAACGGGAGGCCGGCGGCGATCAGCGAGCCGAACGTGATCAGCAGGACGACGGCCGCCACCCCGAGACCGATCACCTCGGTCAGGCTCTGCTCGTCCTGGACCTGCATGGCGTCTCCGCCGTACTCGACCGTGAGGCCGGCGGCGCGCGCGGGCTCGACCGCGGCGGCGACCGCCTCCTGGGCCTCGGGCGTGACCTCTTGCGCGGTCACGTCGTACGTGACTTGGGCGTAGCCCGTGCGGCCGTCGGCGGAGATCGCCTTGGCGGTGAACGGATCGATGACGCGGGCAACCTGTGGCGCTGCCTCGAGCCGGCCGACGGTCTCCTGCACTTCCGCGGTCGCGGCGGGGTCGGTGAGCTTCTGACCGTCCGGCGCCCGGAAGACGACGCGTGCGGTGCCGGCGTCGGCGCCGGCCTGTGGGAAGCGTTCGTTGAGCAGGTCCGCCGCGCGTTGCGACTCGGTGCCCGGGATCGAGAAGCCGTCGGCGGTCGAACCGGACAGGGTGGCCGCGCCGGCCACGCCGGTGGCCAGCAGACCAAGCCACGCCAGCACCACCAACCGGCGCCGGCGGAAAGCGAACCGGCCGAGCCGGTAGAGGAAGGTAGCCATGCCGCCGATCGTTCCGGGCGGGCGTTGTAGCCCGCGTCGGTCAGCCGTGGGCTTCTCGACGTACTGCGGACGCCGTACGGGCTACTGCGTCTGCGGTACGTCGGTTGCCGGAGTCGTCCCGGGGCGGACGAGGCCGGTCTGGTAGGCGACCACTACCAGCTGGGCGCGGTCGCGGCAGTCGAGTTTCACCATCGCACGGTTGACGTGCGTCTTCGCGGTCGAGGGGGACAGCACCAGGCGTTCGGCGATCTCGTCGTTGGTCAGGCCAAGGGCGACCAGGCTGACGATCTCGCGCTCCCGGTCGGTGAGGACGTCGAGTGCGGACGGGCCGACGTCCTGGCCGATCCGCGGCTCCGCCAGGAAGCGGTTCATCAGGCCGCGGACCGCCTTCGGGGAGAGCAGCGCGTCGCCGCGGGCGACCACCCGGATCGCGTTGATCAGCTCGGCCGGTTCGACGCTCTTGCCGAGGAACCCGCTGGCGCCGGCCCGGATCGCCTCGAAGACGTACTCGTCGACCTCGAACGTGGTCAGGATCAGCACCTTCACCCCGGCCAGCGCCTCGTCCGCGGTGATCTGCCGGGTCGCCGCGAGGCCGTCGACCCCGGGCATCCGGATGTCCATCAGGATCACGTCGGCGCGCTCGGTCCGGGCCCGCTCGACCGCCTCCCGGCCGTTCGACGCCTCAGCAACGACCTCCAGATCGGGTGCTGAGTTCACCAGCACCCGGAACCCGCTGCGAATCAGCGTCTGGTCGTCGGCCAGCAAGACCCGGATCGTCACTCACATCTCCCGTCTCGAGAGGAAGCACAGCATGTATGCCGAACCCGCCGCCCGGCTCGGGTCCGGTCCGCAGCTCTCCACCTACGGCGGTCACCCGCTCCCACATCCCGACCAGTCCGTGTCCTGCCCCGAGACGCGCGGGGTTGGCGGTGGGGGCGGCGCCGTTGGGGCGGGGTGGGGAGGAGGTGGTGGCCTCGCCGGCGTGGGGGGTGGAGATGCCTGCGGAGTCGAGGCTGGGGCCGGCTGGCTGGGGCGCCGGGGAGCCGGCGATGGGGTGAGGGCCGCCTCCGTCGGCCCAGGGGGTGGGGGGAGGGGTGCCCGGGGTGGGTCCGGGGGTGGCGCTGGGCCGGGCGTCATTGGGGTGGGGTGTGGAGGTCGCGGCGCCGGGGCGGGCCTCGTTGGGGTGGGATCTGGAGGTGGCGGGGCGGGGCGGGGCGTCGCTGGGATGGGGTGTCGAGGTGCTGGTGCCGGGGTGGACGTCGTGGGGTTGAGGTGTGGAGGTACCGGGGCGGGGTGCGGAGGTGGCGGTGTCGGCGTTGGGTGTGGACGTGGCGGGGCCGGGGTGGGCGCCGTTGGGGTGGGGTTTGGGGATGGTGCTTGGTCGGGGCTCGCCGTGGCGGAGGGTGCCGGCCGCGGACGGCTGGGACGCGGAGGTGAGGGCTGGGGCGAGTGGTTTGGCGCGGGTGGAAGTCGGCGGGGCGGTGTTGGTGATGTCGATGGTCAGGGTGCCGGGGTGGCGGGACAGCTGGAGGTGGGCGGTGGCGCCGGGGGCGTGTTTGAGGACGTTCGTCAGGGACTCCTGGACGATCCGGTACGCCGTCAGTTCGATGACGTCCGGGAGATCGCCCAGGGAGTCGGGGAGGTGCCAGTCGACCTCGACTCCGGCGGCGGTGAAGGAGGCGATCAGGGCGCCTAGCTCGTGGAGGGATGGCGTGGGGGTGGTGGGGAGCGATGAGCCGGAGCGACGCAGTACGCCGAGGAGGACCGTGAGCTCTTGCAAGACCGTGCGTCCGCCGGAGCGGACCAGGGCCAGGGCGCGCTCGGCTTCCTCCGGCTGGGTCCGCAGCACGTGGGCGGCCACGCCGGACTGGACGTTCATCAGGGCGATGTGGTGCGCGATGACGTCGTGGAGCTCATGGGCGATGCGGAGCCGCTCCTCGATCACCCGGCGCTGGGCCTCCTCCTCGCGTGACTGCTCCGCGCGCAGCGCCCGCTCTTCCAGCTCTTGCTGCAGAGCACGCCGGTACCGCACGGCCTCGGCGACCGCGCCGGCGAAGAGCACCAGGAACATCAGGCCCAGGTTGTCGAGCACGTTGCCGTCGGAGACCGGGGCGTCCGCGACCAGCGTCAGCAACGCGACCACGGCGACGGCGATCGAGCGGGTACGGCGGTCCTTCTCCATCACGACCGTGTAGACCGCGCAGGCCATGAACAGGACGATCGGGCTCTTGCCCTGCTCGACGATCAGGTAGGTGATCGTGACGGCCGTGGTCACCGCGAGCACGACGAGCGGCGCGAGCCGGCGGAGGGCGAGCGCGATCGCCGCGACGACCGTCAGCACCACGACCGTCGGCGTCAGCTGGATCCGCTCGCCGACGTGCCGGCTGCCCGGCACGATCAGGTTGAGGGCCAGCAGCGTCAGTGCGAGGCCGTGATCCAGCGCCAACGGGTGCCACTTGAAGTCGCGGCAGAACCGCAGCAGCGCGCCCATTCCCTCACAGTACGTGGTCACCCACCGAAACCACGTCGGCCAGCGGCTGTATCTGAGCAGTACCGCAGGCGTAGTACGGCTCAGAGGGCGGAGGCTCGGACGGCCAGTTCGCGGAGGGCTGCGTAGCGTGGGCGCAGGTCGGCCACTCGGGCGACCTCAGCAGCGACTGGCGTCAGGTGCTCGCCACCGGGCGAGGGGGACAGGCCGAGCGCGACCGCGGCCGCGCCCCGGGCGCCGACTTCGGCTTCGGAGCAGACTGTTGCCGGGCGGGCGAAGGTCGCCGTCAGGCAGCGGCGCCACCAGGCCGACGCGTCGATCCCGCCACCGCCCAGGACGACCGAGAGCTCACGGCCGAAAAGTGAGTCCAGCATCCGCAGCCCGAGGTCGATCTCCAGCGACGCACCCTGCAACGACGCCGCCAGCAGGTCCTCACCGCTGTCGTCGAAGGACAGCCCGAAGTACACCCCCGATCCGCTCGGCACGGTCGCCGGCGGCCGAGTCCCCGCCTGGAATGGGATCGCGATCACCCGCGACGACCCGATCTCCACACCGCGAGGCTCCTCGCCCTCCAACTTCAGTACGCCGGTCAGCCAAGCGTGCAGGTTGCCCGCGGCCGAGAACGCCATCCCGGTTACCGCGCGCTCGTCGTCGACCCGATACCGCCACAGCTCCCACGGCAACTCCGGCGCGTCCGCGATCGGATGCACCACGCGTACGGCGGCCGACGTCCCCACCGTCACCGCGGCAGTCGTCTCGTCGTACCCACCCGTCCCGACGTTCGACGCGGCGCCGTCACCCGTCGGGGGATGCACCGGTACGCCGACCAGCCCCGGCCACCGGCGTCCGAACTCCGACGACAACGACCCGGTCCACCCGGACGCGACGATCGGCGGCAACTGGTCGGCCTTGGCGCCGGCGATCTCCAGCGCCTCCTCGTCGTACACGCCTCGAGCGAGGTCGAGCGTCCCGGTCCCGGACGCGATCGACACCGAGGTCACCCGCTCACCGGTGAGCCGCTCCAGGACCAGATCAGGCAGGCCCGCGAACCCAGCCGGCGAGCCTTCGGACAACAGCCAGGGGATCCGGCGCGTCCAGTACAGCCGGTGCAGCCAGGACCCTGTCCGCGCGTGGAAGGCGTGCTCGTCGAACGACGAGCCGAGGTCGAGCTCCACCGACCGCGTGTCCGCCCAGGTGATCACCGGCGTGAGCGGTACACCCTTGTTGTCCAGGGCAACGATGGAGTGCCACTGCGAGGAGAGCACGATCGCGCCGATGTCGTCCAGGTGCCCGTTCTGCTGCAGCTCGTCCAGGCAGCCGAGCAGGCCCTCGACGTACGCGTGCAGGTCCAGCGTGGCCGACCCGCCGGTCGCGTACGTCGGCGAGATCTTGTAGCGCGCCAGCGCACCCGGGACCGGAGCGGCGTCGGCGGCTGACAGCACCAGCGCGCGGGCAGACGACGTACCGAGGTCAAGCGCGAGCACCCGGCCGTCAGTCTTCGTCATGCAGGGCCTTCAGGAAGCTCGCGGCCCAGACGTTCACGTCGTGCGCGGCCAGGTGCTTGCGCATCGCCTTCATCCGGCGGCCGAGCTGGCGGTCGTCGGTGTTCATCGCGTCGACGATGGTGTCCTTCATCCCGTTGATGTCGTGCGGGTTCACCAGGAACGCCTGCCGGAACTCGTCCGCGGCGCCGGCGAACTCGCTCAGCACCAGGGCGCCGGTGTCGTCGTACCGGCAGGCCACGTACTCCTTGGCGACCAGGTTCATGCCGTCCCGCAGCGGTGTCACCACCGCGACGTCCGCGGCCCGGAACAGCGCGGCCATCTCGGTCCGCGAGTACGACGTGTGCAGGTAGTTGATCGCCGGCGTGCCGATCCGGCCGTGCTCGCCGTTGATCCGGCCGACCAGCAGCTCGATCTCGTCCCGCAGCACGCGGTACTGCTCGACCCGCTCCCGCGACGGCGTCGCCACCTGGACGAACACCGCGTCGTCGACCGAGACGCGCTTCTCGTCCAGCAGCTCGCCGAACGCGCGCATCCGCTGCCGGATGCCCTTGGTGTAGTCGAGCCGGTCCACCCCGAGCAGGATGTGGGCCGGGTTGCCGACCTCGCGGCGGATCTCGGCCGCGCGGGCCAGGGTCTCCGGCTTGCGGGCGAGGTCCTCGAGCTCGCCGACGTCGATGGAGATCGGGAACGCCTTGGCCCGCACGATCCGGTCGTCGGGCAGGTGGATCCGGTCGCCGCGGGTGCGCAGGCCCATCCGGTTGCGGGCCAGCCGGGCGAAGTTCGACGCGGCGCCGGGGCGCTGGAAACCGACCAGGTCCGCGCCCATCAGCCCGTCCAGGATCTGCCGCCGCCACGGCATCTGCGCGAACAGCTCGGTCGGCGGGAACGGGATGTGCAGGAAGAAGCCGATCCGTACGTCGGGACGCAGCCGGCGCAGCATCGCCGGGACGAGTTGCAGCTGGTAGTCGTGCACCCACACGTCGGCGTTGTCGTCGGCCGCCTCCGCGGCTGCCTCCGCGAACCGCCGGTTCACCGCGACGTAGGATTCCCACCACTCGCGGTGGAACTCTGGCGCGACGATCACGTCGTGGTACAGCGGCCACAGCGTCGCGTTCGAGAAGCCCTCGTAGTAGAGCCGCACGTCCTCGGCGGACAGCATCACCGGCACCAGGTGCATGCCGTCGTTGTCAAAGGGATCGACCTTCTCGTCGGCGCTGCCTGTCCAGCCGATCCAGGCCCCGTGGTGACCCTGCATCACCGGGGCCAGCGCGGTCACCAGACCGCCTGGGCTGCGGCGCCACGCCGTACTGCCGTCGGGCATCTCGATCCGGTCGACCGGCAGCCGGTTGGCCACCACTACGAAGGAACTGCGTCCGTTCGGCATCTGCTGTTATCCACCCAGGTCTTCGTTGTCACCGGGGTACCTGACCCCGATCTGTCTACGGGTCTCGTCGAGCAGCTCGAGGATCTCGATCGTCGCGGCGTGCGGCAGTGACGGCACCTCGACGAGACCATGACGCAGCGCGCGCATCACGTCGGCCGCCTCATAGTGGTACCCAAGGCCATGCGTCGGGACCTCGATCCGCTCCTCGCCGGCCGCCGTACGGCGCACGTAGTACTCGGGGTGGTGGAAGCGGTGCGGGAGCAACAAACTGCCGTCCTGGCCGCTGATCGCCGCTGTCCACGGGTTCTGCGAGCGCAGGCCGCAGGTCAGGGCGGCGACCGCGCCCGAGTCGTACCGCCAGGCCATCGCCACGTTGAGGTCGACGCCGTTCTCGTTGAGTGAACCGACCGCTTTGATCTCAGCAGGCCGGCCGAGCGCCATGTAGGTGAACGTCATCGGGTAGATGCCGCCGTCCATCAGCGAGCCGCCGCCGAGCGCGGGGTCGAGCAGGCGGGCGGGCAGCGACGGCTTGTGGAAGGCGAAGTCCGCGACCACTTGCTGTGGCTCGCCGATCACGCCGCTCGTGAGGTCCGCGAAGACGGCCTGGATCACGGGGTTGGTCCGCATCCACATCGCCTCGGCGAACAGCGTCTTGTGCTCGGTCGCGACGGTGATCAGGTCGCGCGCCTGCTTGGCGGTCAGCGTGACCGGCTTCTCGCACAGCACCGCGACCCCGGCCTGCAGCGCGGCCCGGGCCACGGCGTAGTGCTGGGGGTGCGGGTTCCCGATGTAGATCACGTCGACGGCGCCGGAGTCGAGCAGCCGGCGGTAGTCGCCGTACGCGTGCTCGATGCCGAACTCGGCGGCGAACCGGTCCGCGCTGTGCTGGGCCCGGGACGCGACCGCGGTCACCACGGCATCGTCGGCAAGTAGCTT
Source organism: Kribbella sp. NPDC002412 (assembly GCF_053592935.1). Classification (NCBI taxonomy): domain Bacteria; kingdom Bacillati; phylum Actinomycetota; class Actinomycetes; order Propionibacteriales; family Kribbellaceae; genus Kribbella; species Kribbella sp. NPDC002412. The sequence goes on along the minus strand of NZ_JBSFBL010000003.1, from coordinate 217,178 downwards.
CAGATCCCTCGTGAACGACGTGGAGATGTTGCCAGTAGCAACGATGCCCCACCTGACGCGGTCTACACCCACTGTGTGAACTCCGGGGTCGGGAACGGTCCGTCTGCAGTGATTCTCGCGGTTTCGAAGGCGTGAGCCAAGCGAATGAGCGTGGCATCACTCCGGCCGGTGCCGCTGAACGTGATTCCGACCGGCAGCCCGGCGACCAGTCCGGACGGCACCGAGAGCAGCGGATAGCCCGCCAGCGCGGCGTGCGACGACGAGCTGCCGAGCACGTGGTCGCCGTTGACCAGGTCGATGGTCCAGGCGGGGGAGTACGACGGGGTGACGAGGGCGTCGAGCTGGTTGTCGCGGAGCAGGTTGTCGATGCCGTCCCGGCCTGCCCGCAGCGCCGTCAGCCGCGCTGCGACGTAGACCGGGGAGCTCAGGCCCTCGGTCGCCGCCGCCCGCTCGAACAGCTCCTGGCCGAACCACTGCAGCTCGACGTCTGCATGCTCCTTGTTGAACGCGATCAGATCGTCCAGCGTGCGCGGGCCGCCGGGAGCACGGGTGGCCAGGTACGCCGCCAGGTCGACCTTCAGCTCATGGGAGAGCACCTGTAGCTGGTCCTCGTCGCCGCCTGGGCTCGGCAGCGACAGGTGGTCGACCAGAGTGGCGCCGCAGCGGCTGAGGATCCCGAGTGCGTGCTCGGTGACCTCGTCGAGCCCGGTCGAGTAGCCCCACAGCGGCCCTCGCGGTACGCCGATGCGCACGTCGCTGAGGTCAGTGCCGTTGCAGTGCTCGGTGTAGTCGGTGCTGCCGCCGGTCAGCACGGTCAGCAGCGCTGCAGCCTGCTCGACGGTCTTCGTCATCGGTCCGGCGGTGTCCTGCGAGTGCGAGATCGGCACGATGCCCCGCTGCGGGATGAGGCCGACAGTGGGCTTCAGGCCGACGATGCCGTTCAGCGCGGCCGGGCAGACGATCGAGCCGTTGGTCTCGGTGCCGATGGCATAGTCGGCCAGTCCTGCGGCGACCGCTGCGCCCGATCCGCTCGAGGAGCCGCCTGCGGAGCGGTTCAGCGCGTACGGGTTGCGTGTCAGGCCGCCGTACGCGCTCCAGCCGGAGGAGGACGCCGAGCCGCGGAAGTTGGCCCACTCGCTCAGGTTGGTTTTCCCCAGGACGACGCAGCCGGCCTCACGCAGCCGCCGTACCAGCGGGGCGTCCTGCAGCGGTGGCGGCTGGTCGGCCAGCGCCAGCGAGCCGGCTGTGGTCGGCAGGTCAGCGGTGTCGATGTTGTCCTTGACCAGGACCGGTACGCCGTGCAGCGGCCCACGGACCCGCCCGTCGTCACGCTCGGTGTCGAGTCGGGCGGCATGGGTGAGAGCGGCGGGATCAGGGGTGCAGATGGAGTTGACCAGCGGGTCGACCGCACGGCTCCTGGCCTGCAGCTCTTCCACCAGCGCCACCGCACTGAATTCCTTCCCCACCCCACCGCCCCGGTCGCCGAGAGTTGAGCTCACTCCGTCGATCCTGCCAGAGTTGACCGGGTCCGGCTGCCGCGTCAGCGACACGGTGTGTGTCGCCCCCTGCGGTGAATGACATCGCTGTTGTTCAGCACGTACAGTGGAGCGCGGACGGACGATCACCGACCGCACAGGAGTCACCAGCAGATGGACAGCGCCAACGCCAGCTCTCCCGGCCCCGCCGAGGCTGCGTCGACTGACCGGGGCGGTGGGGCGGGGGAGTTGGGCACAGCCGTTGCCGGACTCTCCGAGCGTGACGGCGCGATCCTCGCGTTCGAACGGCACTGGTGGAAGTACGCCGGCGCCAAGGAGCAGGCGATCCGGGACCAGTTCCAGATGTCCGCGACCCGGTACTACCAGGTGCTGAACGCGCTCATCGACCGGCCCGAGGCCCTCGCTCACGACCCGCTGCTGGTGAAACGCCTGCGCCGACTGCGCGCCGCCCGCCAGCGAGCCCGCTCCGCACGCCGCTTGGGTATCGAGGTCTGAGACATGCCTCGCCCGAAGGACGACCGGGGCCAGGTCCTCTCGTCCCTCGTCGCCGTGCTGGCCGTGGTTGCGATCGTGGCCGGGCTGCTGGTGCTGTTCGGCACCCGCGGTAACGACAGCACCGCCGACGACAGCACGAACACACCGTCGCCGAAGCCGTCCGGTGGCCCGTCGACGGTTGGCGCCAGCGTGCCGCGGCCGACGGCGACCCCGACACCTACGCCGGACCCCACGACTGCTCCGCCGTCGAGCGAGCCGACCACTCCGCCCAGCAGCGAACCCAGCACCGAACCGACTACCGCGCCGCCGGCCACGCAGCCGCCCGCGACGCGGGCAACCACCATCCCGCCGGACCAGCGCCCGGCCGTCGAGGTCTACAACAACACCTCGCGCAAGGGCCTGGCCGACTCGGTCGCGGGCCGCGCGCGGCAGGCGGGCTGGATCGTGGCCGGCGCCGACAACTGGCACGGCAAGGTCGCGGGCAGCACCGTGTACTACCCACCGGGCATGCTCGACGCCGCCAACCAGCTCGCCCGCGACCTCGGAGTCGGCCGCACCAAGGGCGCGCTGGACAACATGAAGAAAGACCGCCTCACCGTGATCCTCACCTCGGACTACACCGGATGAGCACGCCGACCATCCAGACCGAGGCGGGACGCGAGGGCTGGGAGGCGATCGTCGCCGATCCGGCCACCGCGGTGATCTCGACCGACTTCGACGGCGTGCTGTCGCCGCTGGTCGAGGACCCGGCCATGTCCCGGCCGGTGGAAGGTTCGCTCGACGCGCTGGCCCGGCTGGCCCGTTCGGTGAACCAGGTGGCGATCGTCACCGGTCGCCCGGCCCTGGTCGCCATCGAGCTGACCGGCGTCACCGGACACCCTGGTCTCGGGCGTCTCGTCGTACTCGGGCACTACGGGCTGGAGCGGTGGGACGCGGCGACTGGGCGGGTGACGAGTGACCCGGTGCCGTCCGGTGTTGCCGAAGCGCGTGACCGGCTGCCTGGGCTGCTGCAGGAGCTGGGGCTCGCCGATGCCTTCGTGGAGGACAAGGAGAGCTCGCTGGCGGTGCACACCCGCCGGATGGCCGATCCGACTGGTGCGTTCGACAGGTTGCGGGCGCCGCTGACCGAGCTGGCCGAGTCGACCGAGCTGCGGCTGGAGCCGGGCAACCTGGTGTTGGAGCTGCGGCCGCCGGGCATCGACAAAGGGGTCGCACTGCGGCGCCTGCTCGAGGACACCGGCGCTCAGTCGATCCTGTACGCCGGTGACGACCTCGGCGACCTGGCGGCGTACCGGGCGATCGAGGAGCAGCGCAAGGCCGGCCTGCGGGCCGTCCTGCTGGCCACGCGGTCGTCCAACGCGACCGAGCTGATCGACGCCGCGGACATCGTGGTGGACGACCCGACCGGTGTGGTGACCGTGCTCACGGCTCTTTCGGACGCGATCGCAGCACGCTGAAGGTCTGCGTCAGGGTCTGGCCGAAGGACTGGATCGGCCGCTCGACGTACCCGCCGTCCTTGAGGCCGGCCAGCCGCTCGAACGGGTTCCGCGACGCCGGGTCGCCGGTGAGGCACCACGAGACGACGACGCCGACGACGTACAGCGGCCACAGCAGCAGCCCGATCAGGCAGAAGTACTGCCAGGAGTGCCGCTCCTCGTGCCGCACCAGCGCCTCGTCGTCGAAGTACGCCCGCTCGTGCTTGCTCAGCACCACGTTCCCGATCGTGAACGCGCCCGCCATCGGGAACTTGATCTTGTACCCGTTCGCGAAGAACAGTCCCCGCGGCCCCCGGCTGAACCTGGCTCGCCCGATCACCCCGACCAGCAGGCCGGCGAGTGTGGACAGATTCAGGAAGTTCCCCACGACCTTCACCCACTGCCACCCAGTCATGCCTCAGTATGCGGTTCTGTCCGTGGCGTGAGTAAGACTTGGCCCGTGAGTTCGGTGGTGCGGGTTTGGCGTCCTGGGCGGGTGGTGGATCCGCACTCGGTGATCGGTGGCCTGCGGAAGGGTCCTGGCGATCCGGCGTACGTCTTCGATCCGGTACGGCGTGCCGTCTGGCGCGCCACGCGGACACCGGAGGGGCCGGTGTTGCTGCGGCTGACGCCGTACGCGTCGACCGGTGAAGTGGAGGCCGAGGCATGGGGTCCGGGCGCCGGGTGGGCCCTGGACGGGGTGCCGGAGCTGCTGGGGGACGCGGACAGCTGGGACGGGTTCGAGCCGTTGCCGGAGCACCGGGCGCTGGTGGACGCGGCGCGGCGGTTCCCGCACGTCCGGGTGCCGCGGACGCGAGCGGTGTTCGAGGCGATGGCCGCGGCCGGGATCGAACAGGTTGTCACCGGCAAGGAAGCGTTCCGGGCCTGGCGGCTGATCCTGCGCGAGTACGGCGAGGCCGCGCCCGGACCGCAGCCGCCGGACGGGCGCGTGATGCTGGTCCCGCCGGCGCCGGAGGAGTGGCGGATGATCCCGTCGTGGCAGTGGTTGCGGGCCGGCGTGGAGAACCGTCGTTCGAGGGTCGTGATCACGGCCGCGACTCGCGCGAAGGCGTTGGAGCGGACGCTGGAACTGACCGACTCCGCGGAGATCGAACGGCGGCTGCGGTCGTTGCCCGGCGTCGGGGTGTGGACGGCTGCTGAGGTGCGGCAGCGGGCGCACGGTGACGCGGATGCGTTCTCGTTCGCGGACTACCACGTGTCCCGCAACGTCTCGTACGCGTTGATCGGTGAGGAGCTCGACGACGACGGCTGTGCGGAGCTCATCGAGCCGTACCGCGGCCACCGCTTCCGGGTGCAGCGTCTGCTCGAGCTGACCGGCGTCGGCCACCCGCGCTACGGGCCTCGCAAGTCCCTGCCGACGCACACCCCGGGTGCGACCCATCGCTTGAGGTAGTCGCCCGCTGGGCACCGGTCCGGCACGATGACGATCGACGGGGACGGGCTGTACCTGGTCGCCGGGCTGGCCCTGCTGCTGGGCGCCGTACTGCCTCGCTTGCTCCGCCGGTACGCCGTGTCCGCGCCGATCGCGTTCCTCGGCGCCGGCCTGTTGCTCGGGCTGGCCGTCGACCGGTCCCGACTCAGTCCGATCGCCGAGCCCGAGCTGACCGAGCACCTGGCCGAGCTGACCGTCATCGTCGCGCTGATGGGTGTCGGCCTGGCGATCGACCGGCCGATCAGCCTGCTCCGATGGAGTGTCACGTGGCGGCTGTTGTTCGTTGCGATGCCGGCTGGTGTGGCTGCGCTGACCGGAGTGGGCTGGCTGCTCGGCCTGGCTCCCGCGACCGCGTTGCTGATCGCCGCCGTACTCGCGCCAACCGATCCGGTGCTCGCGTCGGACGTCCAGGTTGGCGGGCCGACCACCGGTGAGAGCGCCAAGCCGGACGAGGAGGACGAGGTGCGGTTCGCGCTGACGTCCGAGGCCGGGCTGAACGACGGACTGGCGTTCCCGCTGGTCTATCTGGCCGTCTTCGCCGCCACCAAATCGCACTCGGCGTGGGAATGGCTTGGTTGGTACGTCGTGGGCAAGACGGCGATCGGCGTCGCGGTCGGCCTCGGCGCCGGCTGGCTGCTGGGCAAGATGGCGTTCAGCGCGCCTGCCGAGAGCTTCCGGCTCGCGGACTCACGTGAGCCCGTCCTCGCGCTGGCCATGACACTCGGCGTTTACGGGCTGACCGAGGTGCTGCACGGGTACGGGTTCATCGCCGTCTTCATCGCGGCGCTCGCGCTTCGGGCGGCCGAGCGGAGTCACGAGTTCCACTCGGAGCTGCACAACTTCATCGGGGAGCTCGAACACATCCTGACCTGGGGGATCCTGCTCCTGCTCGGCGTCGCGATCACCGGCGGCCTGCTCGAACCGCTCACCCTGGCCGGCGCGGTGATCGGCGTACTGCTGGTGTTCGTCGTCCGTCCGGTCATCGCGTGGCTCTCGCTCGCGCGCTCGGAGCTGAATCGCTCCGAGCGCTGGATGACGGCCGCCTTCGGGGTCCGGGGCGTGACGTCGGTCTACTACCTGGCGGCCGTCGGTGTGCACTTCGCGACCGATCTGCCGTGGTTGTGGGCGACCGTCGGCTTCACCGTCGTGCTGAGCGTCCTTGTTCACGGCGTTGCCGCGACGCCTTTGATGCGTACGCTCGACGGCCGTCGGCGGTGAGCGCCCCGGCGGGCGGCGTGAGCCCGTGGCGGACGGCGGAGGCGGCGTTGATTCCGGCTGCGAACTCCTTCAGAACCTTGAACATGACTCCATCGTCCGAGGATCGAGCCGCCCGCAGAAGTGGCGCTCAGGACCACTATCGCTAAGATTGTGACACATGGGACGACGCACGGTTTCTGTCCTCGCGTACGACGGGATGACGGCCTTCGAGGCCGGGATCGTGATCGAGGTGTTCGGGCTGGCCTGGCCGGACATCGACCAGCCCTGGTACGGGCTGAAGGTCTGCACGGAGACGCCGGACCCGATCCGCGTGCTCGGCGGCGCCACGCTCAGCACTCCGCACGGCCTGGACGACTTCGCCGCCGCGGACACGGTCGTCATCCCGAGCGTCCACGACCCGCGCGGCGAGACGTCGGAGGCGCTGATCGAGGCGTTGCGGACTGCGCATCGGCGCGGCGCCCGGATGGTGTCGATCTGCTCGGGTGCGTTCGCGCTCGCGGCGGCCGGCCTGCTCGACGGCCGCCGGGCCACGACGCACTGGCGGTACGCCGACCTGCTCCGTGAGCGCTACCCGAAGGTCCATGTGGACCCGGAGCCGCTCTACACCGACGAAGGCGACGTACTCACGAGTGCGGGGTGTGCCGCCGGGCTGGACCTGGCCATGCACCTGGTCCGGAAGGACTACGGCGCGGCCGTGGCGAACGCGGTCGCCCGGCGGCTGGTGATCCAGCCGTACCGGGCCGGCGGGCAGGCGCAGTACATCGAGTCCCCGGTGCCGCCCGACCCCGACGACGCCTCGGTCGCGCGGAGCCTCGAGTGGGCGTTGGAGCATCTCGCCGAGCCGATCGGCGTACCGGATCTGGCCAGGCAGGCCGGGCTGTCGTCGCGGACCTACCTGCGGCATTTCGTGAAGGCGACCGGGACGACCCCGGGCAAGTGGCTGATCGCCCAGCGGATCCAGGCGGCTTTGACGATGCTGGAGACTGGTGACGCCCCGGTCGAGGAGATCGCGACCGCGGCCGGCTTCGCGACCCCGGTGACGCTGCGTCATCACTTCGCGAAGCAGCTCCACACGTCGCCCTCGGCGTACCGCCGTACTTTCCGGGCCCGGCACGGTTGAGATCGAGTGTCTCGGATGGTGGGAACCGAAGACACAATATGGACCCGATTGGGTAACCTCGGGGGAGCTCATCCAGAGGGACTGAGGGAAACGGCCCGTTGAAGTCCCGGCAACCCTCCCCGTTGAGGTCCCGTCCGGGACGCTCGCGGTGGAACGGTGCCAAATCCGTCCCGCGCCGAGATCCGGCGACCGGGGAAGATGAGGAGGGAACCTCCATGAGCCTGACCGCCGCCACCCACACCATCCGTGAAGGTGCCTTCGGCAACGGTACGCACCTGAGCTGTCGCGCCTGTGGGGCGAAGTCGCCGCTCGGTCCGTTATACGCCTGTACGGAGTGCTTCGGTCCGCTCGAGGTCGGGTACGAGTACCCCACCATCACCCGTGAGCAGATCGAGGCCGGCCCCAAGAACATCTGGCGCTACCAGCCGCTGCTACCCGTCCCGGTCGACGTGGCCAGCTTCCCGAACACCGAACCCGGCTACACCCGGCTGATCGACGCCGGCAACCTGGCCCGCGAGCTGGGCCTGCGCAGACTGTGGGTGAAGGACGACTCCGGCAACCCGACGCACTCCTTCAAGGACCGTGTCGTCGCCAGCGCCCTGAGCGCCACCCGTGAGCTCGGCATGAAGGTCTTCGCCTGCCCCTCCACCGGCAACCTGGCCAACGCCGTCGCCGCGGCCGCCGCCCGGGCCGGCATCCGCTCGGTCGTGTTCATCCCGCACGACCTCGAGCGCCCCAAGGTCATCACCAGCGCCGTGTACGACGGCACGCTGGTCGCGGTCGAGGGCAACTACGACGACGTGAACAAGCTGGCGTCCGAGATCGCCGGCGAGGAGGAGGGCTGGGCGTTCGTCAACGTCAACGTCCGCCCGTACTACTCCGAGGGCTCCAAGACGCTCGCCTTCGAGATCGCCGAGCAGCTCGGCTGGCGGCTGCCGCAGCAGATCGTCATCCCGGTCGCCTCCGGCTCGCAGCTGACCAAGGTCGACAAGGGCTTCACCGAGCTCGGCAAGCTCGGCCTGGTCGACGCGACCGACTACAAGGTGTACGGCGCCCAGGCCACCGGCTGCTCGCCGGTCGCGCAGGCGTTCCGGGACGGGTACGACGTGGTGAAGCCGGTCAAGCCGGACACCATCGCCAAGTCGCTCGCGATCGGCAACCCGGCCGACGGGCCGTACGTCCTGGACGTGGCCCGCCGTACCGGTGGCGCCATCGAGGACGTCACCGACGAAGAGGTCATCGAGGGCATCCGGCTGCTGGCCCGCACCGAGGGCATCTTCACCGAGACCGCGGGCGGGGTGACGGTCGCGACCCTGAAGAAGCTGGTCGAGACCGGCCAGCTCGACCCCGAGGCCGAGACGGTGATCATCAACTCCGGCGACGGGCTGAAGACGCTCGACGCCGTGGCCGACCGGGTCGGCCCCAAGGTGACCATCCCCGCGTCGTACGACGCCTTCGTGAAGGCAGGCCTGCAGTGAGCGTGAGTGTCCGGGTCCCCACCATCCTGCGCCAGTACACCCAGGGCGCGTCCTCGGTCAGCGCCGAGGGCGCGACGCTCAGCGAGGTGCTCGAGTCCCTCGACACCGCCTACCCGGGCATCAAGGGCCGCGTGCTGGACGACTCCGGCGAGCTGCGCCGCTTCGTCAACGTGTACGTCGACAACGACGACGTACGCTTCGCCGACGGCCTGCAGACCTCGGTCAAGGACGGCGGCGAGATCTCGATCATCCCCGCCGTCGCGGGCGGCTAAGGCACCATTGCGGGATGCGCGCTGTCCTAGTCGAGCAGTACGGCGTCCTGCCCACTGTCGCCGAGGTGGCGGCCCCTGAGCCGGAGCCCGGTGGTGTCGTCCTGAAGGTCGAGGCCACCGGGTTGTGCCGCAGCGACTGGCACGGCTGGATGGGGCACGACGCGGACATCGTCCTGCCCCACGTCCCTGGGCACGAACTGGCCGGAACGATCGCCGCCATCGGTCCCGGGGTCGACGGCTGGCAGGTCGGCGACCGCGTCACCACGCCGTTCATCTGCGCGTGCGGCACGTGCGAACAGTGCCTCTCCGGAAACCAGCAGGTCTGCCCCAACCAGCTCCAGCCCGGCTTCAACTACTGGGGCTCCTTCGCCACGCACGTCGCCGTACCGTTCGCCGCGGTCAACTTGGTGCGCCTGCCCGACGATCTCGACTTCGACACCGCGGCCGGCTTGGGTTGTCGTTTCGCGACCTCCTTCCGCGCTGTTCGTCAGGTCGGCCGGGTCGCCGCGGACGAGAACGTGGTGATCTTCGGCTGCGGCGGCGTCGGGTTGTCCGCGGTCATGATCGCGGCCGCCCTCGGCGCGCGCGTGATCGCCGTCGACAAGAACCCCGACGCTCTGACGCTGGCCCGCGCGTACGGCGCTGCCGACACCGTCCTGGCATCTGCCGACACTGTGTCCCACCTCCGCGACCTCACCGGCGGCGGCGCCCACGTCACGATGGACGCTCTCGGCTCGAACTCCATCGTCCAGCAAGCCCTCCTCACCTTGCGCCCCCGCGGCCGCCACCTCCAGGTCGGCCTCCTCCCCTCCGGCGTCCAACTCGACGTAGGCCGCCTGATCGGCCAGGAACTCGAATGGCTGGGCAGTCACGGCATGCCCGCCCACGCCTACCCCGAAATGCTGACCCTAGTTGCCAACGGCAACCTCAATCCGGCCGCGCTGATCACCCGAACCATCACCCTGGAAGAAACCCCCACCGCCCTGGCCGCCCTGACCAACAACACCCCCGCCGGCATAACCATCATCAGACCTTGACCCACGCGCGCTACGCGGTCGCTCCTCCGTCGCGCCCGCCTACCAGGTCTGCCTCTTCACACTTGGGTGGGCCGACGCCACACTGATTTCATGGCGGGTGGTTCCTGGTTGGAGTCGGCTCGCGGGGGCCGCAGCGCGTTGATCGTGGCGAGCAACGCATACCAAGATCCGGGGCTCAGTGAGTTGCGGGCTCCGGCGGCGGATGCCGACGCCCTGGCAGCCGTACTAAGCGACCCACAGATCGGCGGGTTCGAGGTCCGGACTCTGCTGAACGAGCCGGCGCACCTGGTCAACGAGGCTGTCGAGGAGTTCCTGACCGACCGCTCTCCGGACGACCTGTTGCTGTTGCACTTCTCCTGCCACGGCATCAAGGACCGCGACGGTGAGCTGTACTTCGCGATGGCGAACACCCGGCTCCGGCTGCTGGGCGCGACCGCGGTCGCCGCCGATTTCGTCAACCGGCGGATGACGCAGAGCCGGTCGCGTCGCATCGTGTTGTTCCTCGACTGCTGCTACGCCGGCGCCTTCGATCGGGGCATGCGGGCCCGCGCGACCAAGGTCATGGATCTGCAGGAGCGGTTCAGCGGGCGCGGCCGGGCAGTGCTCACGGCGTCGGGGGCTGTCGAGTACGCCTTCGAGGGCGGTGAACTGACCGAGTCCGGTGATCCGGCTCCCTCGGTGTTCACGACTGCGATGGTGCGTGGTCTGACAACGGGGCAGGCCGATCGGGACCAGGACGGGTACGTCGACCTGGACGAGCTGTACGACTACATCTACGACGCGGTGCGCGAGGTGACCCCGCATCAGACTCCTGGCAAGTGGACCTTCGGCGTCCAGGGCGACCTCGTCATCGCCCGGCGCAGAACACCGGTCTCCGAACCAGCTGCGCTGCCGCCTGAGCTGGTGCTTTCCATCGACAGTCCACTGGCCGGCGTGCGAGCCGGAGCGGTGGACGAGCTGGCCAGGCTGCTGTCGAGCCGCCACCAGGGCCTCGCGCTTGCCGCGCGGCGGGCGCTGGAAGGCTTGGCCGACGACGACAGCCGCACCGTCGCGGCCGCCGCCACCGCCGCCCTCGCCGGGTCCGCTCAGATCGCCACCGAGACCCCCGCCGCCCCGACATCACCGGCTAAACCAACCGGACCGTCCGATGTAACCGGGCCGGCCGTACCAGCTGGACCAATCGAGTCAGCCGGAGCTGGATCGACCGGCAACGAGCAGGCGGACGCCGCATCGGGCGCTGCCGCATCGATCGGTGCATCCGGACGGGCGTCGAAGGCAACAGCACCGGGTGACGCCACACCGCCGGGGCGGCTGCCGCAGTGGTGGCCGGCGAGGTGGCGAGGACGGCGGCTGATCGTCGCGCTGGCAGCCGTGGTCTTGGTCGTCGGAGGCTTGGTCGCCTGGCAGGTGATCGATCGGGTCTCGACTTCGATCCCGGACTCGTTCGACGGCCAGTGGCAGGGTTCAAACGCCGGCGGACAGGTACTCACAGCGACGCTCGACAAGGGCCACCAGGTGGGCAACCTGGCGTCCGGCGCCAACGGCTGTTACAACGGCGCGCTCGCCGTCAGCGAGGCCACTGACTCCCGCCTGACGATGCGCTTCACCCCTGTGGACCCGGCCAGGTGCAACCAGTGGACAGCGGTCTTCACCCACCTGTCCGGAGGCGGCCTGGGCATGACGGTTGACCCCGACAACAACCTCTACCACGAAACCGACTTCGTGATCCGAATGACCCGACAGGGTTGAGTCGCCGGTACGGGTGATGCTCGACCGACCAGCCAACCGCCTGAAGCTGCGGGCTGAAAGGCCGACGCTTCTCAGCCATGAACAAATCCTCTCGATCAAGAGCACTTGTCCGAGCACGTCGTTACGTCTCAGCGCGCGTTTCTGCGGCAAACGCAGCGCACGTCAGTTGATCGAGCCGTTCTGACGCGAGTTGGAGGGATCGTGGTCGACGTGGGGAAGTGTTGATCAGCGGTCGCGCCACGCGAGCGGGGATGTTTGGAGTGCCGCTTCGGCGAGGCGGCGGCCGAAGGCGGTTTGGATTCGGGCGCGGGAGGACTCGATCCAGCCGCCGACCCGCTTGTAGCCGGCTTCGCCGTACTCGACCGCTTGCAGGAGGCACTCGAGGCGGTCGGCGTCCTTGGCGCAGCGGGCCTCGATCGTTTCGGCGGCCTCGTACTCGCTGACTTGAGTCGCAACCCACAAGCCCAGTTGGCTGCGACGCAGCTGGACGAAGCCGCCCGGCGCTGTGAGGAAGCGGCGCACTATCTCTCGCTCGCGCGGCCCAAGGCTCGCGGCTGGGTCGAGCAGATGGTCAGCGGCGCGCGGACACCGGAAGGCGGATCGCCTGATCAGTCAGGAGTCGATCGGGTTCGGCGTATTGCGCCGGACACTGTGGAAGGGATTCTGCAGCGTCTGCCTGTGCGTGACGAGAGCAAGGCGACGCCAGACAAGACCCGTGGCCTGTGGATCGACAGCGATGGGAACGAGGAGGAACTCGTCAGTGGGTACGACCGCTACTCTGCGGACGCCGATGAGTACGTCACTCGCGAGAAGCTCGTGCCGCCACCCCATAGCCTGCGTATCGCCTCGCACGTTGAGATCAAGTTCGCCATGATGATGCGCGAACGTGGCTTGACCAACGAGACGATCGTGATCAACAACCGGCCTTGCCGACGACCGTGGGGCTGCAACGTCCTGCTCCCGTACTTCCTGCCGAAGGGGACAAGCTTGACGGTCTACGACCAAGACGGATTCGGCAAAACCTATCGCGGAAGAGGCAAACCATGACCTACAGCGCCGAGGCGTACTTCCGGGACGACGAACCCACGATCCTCACGTCCGCTGCGGAGATCGACGAACTCATCGACACTTTGCTGAGCGCGGGACCGCAGTACTCGGTTGCCGCGCTCGCCATCCGGGAACGTCCGAGGTCCGAGCTTGGTCTGCCTGACCACGAGTTCGAGCTTGCCGTCAACGCCGACGGCAAGAGCGGTGGCCTGCGGTATGCCGGTCGCCGAGGTGAGGAATCCGGCGTCTGGTACGCCGTCGGCGAGCAGAGCGGTCACGAACCTTTGATGTACGGCCACGCCGGCAACGAGACCCCGTTTCCATCCGACTCAGAACTTCCGCTCGACGTGGTGCGAGCCGCAGCCAAAGAATTCTTGGCCATCGGCGGGGACCGGCCATCGTCGGTTGCGTGGCGGGAGTGGCCGCAAGACATTCGGTAGATCTCCAGGCCGCACATGATGCCGCGGGCAGAGGACGCGTCGCCAGGTCGAGCCGATCCTGGCAGCTCGACGGGTGTCATGCCCGAGTTTGGCTCGTGCGGATCCAGGCGAGGGTCTTACGGGCACTTGTCGGTGGTGAACTCGCTCAGCGGGGTCACGTGGTACTTCAGGGGAATGGCGTCGTACGGCGGGGTGGCGTCGGCGGGTGGAGACTTGTGGCGGACTTGGCCGGGCTTGACGGTCTTGAGGTCGCTCAGGGTGAACTCGGTGCCGCGGCCGGACCACTCGTGTCGGCTGCCCCAGGCCTGGATCAAGTACTTGCCGTCAGGACGCAAGGCTGGTGGTTTTCCCTGGACCTGCCAGCCGTTCCCACCGGTCCGGATGGCGATCTGCACCACGGACTTGTCCGGGCGCGGGTTCACGTACATCACCACTGGCGTGGGTGGGGTTTCGTCCGTTCGCGGCAGCGTCCGGTCGTAGAACTCGAGCTGGGCGATGTCACCGTCGCAGTTCCGCAGCACGATCAGCGGTGTGCCCGCGTCATCGACCGACATGCCGACCACGCCACGCGATGCCCGCGGTCCGCAAGCGGTCAGGAGGCTCGCAGCGCAGACCACCACGGCGGTGAGAAGTATCGATCTGCGCGTGCTTTGCACCTGTAGCTCTGCTTCCTGTCAGGGGGACGGGACAACGCTGGCCGGAGTACGTCGGTGGCAGTGGGCGCGCAGCCCGTCCCAGATCGTCCGGGCGATCACGACATTCCCAATCGCGGCGAGTGTCCACAGCAAGACGAGGAATGGCACTAGTTCGTTGTCAGCGACCGGGTCGACAATGCGCAGCAGGATCAGTGGTGTCGATGCGAGATAGCTGACATAGGGGACCGCCAGTCCGAGTGGCGCGGTGCCGAGCCACAGGAAGCTGATGAGGTCGAAATCTACGAGGTAGACGTAGGTGGCGAACATCAGCACGGCAAGCACGTAGATGACGCCGCCGATGCGCCAACGCCTGCTCATCCCCGTCACGAACCGATTATCGAGAACTGGTTGTCGGGCGTTACCTCATTTACGCCTCCACCACACCACGCAGTCCGCGATAGCTTGCCGGAATCCACTGACGGGTGCGAACACTCGATCGCTGTGACGCCGGTTCTCTCGCGGACGGGCGGTCGGTTGGTAGTGATGGCGCGCGACGCAGGAGCGCGCAGAGGGCGGGCGATAGCTCGCGAAGGGCGGGCGTTAGCACGCAGACGGGCGGCGGTAGCCGGCCAGGGATGCACCGGCGATGAGCCGGGGGGGGGGGCGGGTGGGAGCGGGCGTAGCTGCTGCGACGGAGGAGCGGCTGCGTAGCACGCGTGGGCTGGACCCAGTGGTTACAAGCGGATCAGGTAGACGGTTGGGGGGCGGCCGGTTCGGCCGTGTTGTTGGCTGCCTATGGGGTCGGCGAGGCCGGCGCGTTCGAGGCGTTTGAGGACTCGGCGGGCGGTGCGGAGCTGGACGGCGAGGTGGTCGGCGACGTCTTGGGTGGTGAGGCCGTCGGGGAGGGTGGCGACCAGTTCGCGCATGCGGGCGAGGGTTTGGGTGTTGAGGCCTACCCGGCGGGCGAGGAGGGGGAGGCTTTCGGGGCCGCGGGCGGTGGCGGGTTGGTCGCCGGTGGGTTCGATGACGATCTCCACGTCGTCGGACATGGAGACGACGCCGGCGACGGTGCCGATGGAGGCGGCGCGGCTGACTGCGCGGCGGGCGAGTGCTTCGGCTTCGGCCGCCGTACGGCCGACTCCGAAGCCGACGTACGCCGTGCTGTGCCTGGACGCGAGGTGGTCGAGCAGGGGCATGCGGGTGAACTGTTCGGTGGCCTGCTCGAGGACGCCGCGGGTGGTGACGACGAGGTGGCGGCCGTCGGGGAGGGCGGCGAGGCTGGCGCCGAGGGTGATCAGGTCGGCCGCGAGGTTGTCGTCGGGTTCGGGCAGGTTGATGATGCCGAGGGCGACCTGGGCATCGCCGACGTGCTGGCCGGTGGTGGTCAGAACCAGGGCTTGCAAGGTCGAGCGGATCGAGTACCGCGACGGCGCGAGGCGGACGGACGGCATCTCGTTCTCGATCAGGTGGAATGCGGAGCCGAGACAGCTGATCGCGACCTTGGTGTCGTGCTTCTCGCGTGCGGTGCGGTGGAACGCGACGATGTCGTCCGAGGTGAGGCCGGGGCGGTACGGGAGCACCTGGATCTGGTCGGTCGGCAGCTTCGCCTCGATCAGCGTCTCCATCACCTCGCTGCGCCGCAGGGTGTCGATGGAGAACTGGGTGACGTTGTGGCCGAGCCGGAGCAGCTCGACCAAGGCGCGCAGCAGGGTGGCGCCGTCGTACGAGACGTACATCGCCGGGCGGTCGATGACGCCGGCCTCGGTGGCGATCGTGTACGGGACGACGCCGGTGAACAGGATCGCGTCGACCTTCTGGTGGGACTGCTCGACCACCTCGACCGCTTCGGTCTCGTGGTGGTACGGCAGCGGGACCAGGGTCGCGCCGCTCGGCGGACCGACCGCGATGACGCGCTGGACCAGGTCCTCCGGGCCGATGACTCCGACCGTGAGGGCCATCAGGCCACCGCTGGGTTGATCTGCACGACACTCCTTATGGTCGGGCCCTTAACTCGCAGGATAGTGGCTGAGCTCCTCGAGGCAGCGGATCACGACGTCCCGCTCGGCGGCGGGCAGGTCCGGACCGTACGGGTCGTGGGCGGCGTCCTCGGGGATCAGGCCCTCCCACGCCGCGGCCCAGTGCATCCGCTGCACGTAGCCCTCGATCGGCGCGTAGAAGGTCGCGGCAGCGAAGCGGTCCAGTCGGTCAGAGGCAGCCAGGAAGCCGGAGTGGTCGCCTGACGTCCAGTTGCGCAGTACGGCGGCCGACAACTCGACCTGTGCCGCCGCGATGCCCACCAGCGCGGTGTCGGCGCCCCACATGAACGACGGGCCGTACATCCGGTCCTCACCGGTGATCAGCAGCTTGCCGGTGTCCCGACCGGCCCAGATGGCGTCCTGACAGCCGATGGCTCGGTCCAGCGTGGCTGTCTTGACGCCGAGCATGGCGTCCAGGCTCAGCAGGTCGCGGATGAGCTCCGGCGGGTACGGATACCCGCCGGCCTCGCCATGCAGGTAGAAGCCGACCAGCGGCAGCCCGCTCTCGGCGGCCACGCGCTCATGCAGTGCAACAGCCTGTGCGTGGCCGTCCGCCAACTCGCCAAGGGCTGCCAGCGGGTAGACCATCACTGCGTCGGCTCCGCCCGCGGCAGCCTGCAGTGCCATCGCCACAGTCGCGTCAGCAGCCTCCTGGAGCGTCTGTGCGGCGACAGAACGCGGTACGCCGACCCCTGCAACGATCGGCACGTCTGTCGCCTCTCGCCACGTCTCCAGGACCTTGGAGCGGTCCGCAGCTGACAGGTAGAGCCCACGGCCGGTGTGAGCCCACACAGCGACCCCGCCGATGGGCTCTGTCGCCATCCGGCCGGCGTAGGCGGTCAGAGCGTCGTACGCGATGGCACCGTCGGTGTCCATCGGGGTGACGACGGCAGGGAGCAGCGTGCCGCGGAGTTGCTCGACGAGTGGATGCATCTGACCTCTCAGACGTCGTGGCCGAGGCCGGGGCGCGTTGGTACGTCGATCCAGCCGTCACAGTCGGCGAACACAGTCGGAGCCAGCGGGTCCTCGTGCACCATCAGCGGCCCGACCAGGTCCGCCGCGACGGTCGCACCGGGCACGGCGGCGGCCAGGTGGACGGCGGCCAGCGTGGCCACGCCCAGCTCAGGCATCGAGCCTACCTTCACCGCCAGGCCCGCGGCCTCGGCTACGTTGGCGATCTGCAGGGCTCTGTGCAGCCCACCGACCTTGAGGATCTTGATGTTCAGTACGTCGGCCGCACCGCGCCGGGCGATCTCCAGAGCGTCCTGCAGCGAGTGCATGCTCTCGTCGACCATCAGGCGTACGTCGAGCCGGTCACGCAACCGGACGAGTCCCGCCAGGTCCCACCGGGGCAGCGGCTGCTCCAGCAGGGTCAGGCCGGCCTCGGCCATCCTGGCCAGGTACGGCAGTGCGGTCGATGCGTCGTACCCCTCGTTGGCGTCCAGGCACAGCTCGGCGTCCGCGGGGATAGCCGCGCGGACCGCGCGTACCAGTTCGAGGTCCTTGGCCGGGTCGTGGCCGCCCTTGACCTTGAGGTGCCGGAAGCCCCTGTCGGCGTACTCGGCGGCCTCTGCCGCCATCTCATCGAGGGTGCCGAGCCCGACGACCCACGTGGTCTGCACGCGGTCCCTGATGCTGCCGCCGAGCAGGGCATGCACGGGCCAGCCGCTCAGCCGGCCGGCCAGGTCGTACAGGGCGATGTCGAGGCCGGACTTGGCCACGTGCTGGCCGCGGAGAACGGAGTCCATCACCAGGTGGGCTCCGGCACGGTCCAGCGGGTCACGGCCGATCAGGGCCGGGGCTAGGTGCTCCTCGATCGCGGCCTGGACGCCGGCCAGCGTCTCACCGGTGTACGCCGTCATCGGCGACGTCTCACCGATGCCGACGGCGCCGTCGGCGGTGTGCACCTCGACCACGAGGCTGATCAGCTCGGTGCTGATCCCGCTGCTGATCTGGAACGGACGCCGGTACGTCGCACTGACCACGCGGGTCTTGATCGCGCTGATCGGCCCGGACGCGGTGACCGGCGCCGGCGTGATCGGCACGGCCCCGGTTTCGGCCGGCAACCCGACCGGATGCGGTACGACACTCAAATCCGGCTCCTCAGGGTCGCATTCTGGCGAGAAAGGACTTACGGTCAAGACCGTAAATACCGCGAGCGCTCTCTGTCAACGGAAGGTGGCACCCTGATGCGCCTGGGTCTCTATCTGAACCTCTACGGCACCCCGGACGAGCGGCCGCGACTCGAGGACGCCGTCGAGCAGGCACGGCTGGCCGAGCAGGCCGGGTTCGAGTGGATCGTGCTCGGCGAACGGCACCTGCACCGGCCCGGGTACCACGAGATCCTCACCACACTCGCGTACCTGGCCGGCAAGACCGACCGCATCGGCCTGGCCACCTCGGGCATCGTGGCGCCGCTCTACGACCCCGTCGTACTGGCCGAGACGCTGGCGCATGTCGACGTACTGTCCGGTGGGCGGCTGACGGCCGGCTTCGTGCTCGGGTACCGGCCGGAGGAGTTCGCGCTGTACGGCGTGACGCAGGCCGAGCGGGTCGCGCGGTTCGAGGAGTGCTTGACGATCCTGACTCGGTTGTGGACCGAGGACGAGGTGACGTACGACGGGAAGTTCACGTCGATCAGTGAGGCGTTCCTGTCGCCGCGACCGGTGCAGAGCCCGCGGCCGCGACTGTGGAACGGTGGACGGGTTTCCGCCGTACTGGAGCGGACCGCGCGGATGTGTGACGGGTGGACCACGTCGTTCAACGAGCTCGACTCGGATCTGCCGGGGAAGATCGCCGAGTATCAGTCGTATCCGGCTGGTGAGGGGTCGTTGGGGCGTGAGGTGATCTTGTGCCGGGAAGGCTTCTGCGCGGGAACGTCGCAGGAGGCGCGGGGGGTGCTGGAGGAGCCGCTGCGGGATCTGTACGACGCTTACACCGGGTGGAAGCGGACTTCGGCGGACGCTAGTCGTTATGCGCAGGGGTGGGACGACATTGCTGCTCGGAGCGTGATCGGGTCGCCTGCTGAGTGTGCGGAGCGGTTGGCGCACTACGAGGAGATGGGTGCCGACGGCATCATCTTGCGCATCCAGCCGCCCGGGTTGTCCCAGGCGGACACGCTCCGGTCGATCGAAGCCTTCGGGGGATTGCTCTAACCCAACGGAGTCTCACCCACGCGTAGCACGCGTGGGTGAGACTCCTAAGCCTTCAACCCGGACATGGCGATGCTGTCGGTCAGATAGCGTTGGAGTAGGCCGAAGACCAGCAGGCTGGGGACTACCGTGATGGTGGCGCCGGCCATGATGTGGTTGATGGGGACTGCTTGGGTTTGCAGGGTTGCCAGGCCGACCGTCAGGGTCTGCATCTCTGCGGACTGGCCGATGACCAGCGGCCACAGGAAGTCGTTCCAGTGCCAGAGGAAGACGAAGATGCCCAGGGTGGCCAGCGCGGGGCGGATCAGCGGGAGCACGATCTGGGTGAAGATTCGCCACTCGGGAGCGCCGTCGATCTCGGCTGCCTCGAAGAGTTCGTCCGGCAACTGGCTGATGAACTGGCGGAGCAGGAACACGGCCTGGGAGTTCGCCAGCGTGGGCACTATGAGTCCCCAGTAGCTGTCCACCCAGTCGAGTCTCGAGACCAGGATGTACGACGGGATCAGGGTCGCCTGGAACGGGACCATCAGCGTGGCCAGGAAGGCCCAGAACATGATCTCGCGGCCAGGGAAGCGCTTCTTCGCGAACGCGTAGCCGGCCATCGCCGCGAACAGCAGCACGAAGACCACCGACACCAGCGAGTACAGCAGGGAGTTGACCGTCCAGCGCGGGATGTCGGAGCTGGACAGGACCCGGGTGAAGTTGTCGAAGGTGAAGCGGGTCGGGTCGAGCGCGTCGGGGAAGGTGCGGCCGCTCGGTGGGGCGAACGCGACCAGCACCATCGCGGCGAACGGCACGATGGTGACGATCGCGGTCAGGGTCAGCAAGGTCGGCAGGGTGAGCCGCGCCACCGGGCGCTTGTCCGCCTTGGGTGGCGGGGTGGTGTCCCCGGCGCGTGGTCGTTCCAGCAGGTTCACCATCAGTCGTCCCTCCCGACCAGCCGTCGCTGCACGAGCGAGACGATGAGCACGATCGCGAACAGCACCAGGCCGATCGCGCTGGCGTAGCCGAAGTCGAAGTACTTGAAACCGCTGTCGTACAGGAAGTACACGAGCGAGTAGCTGGCCCGGACCGGGCCGCCGCCGGTCATCACGTACATGGCGTCGAAGACCTGGAACGCGCCGATCGTCTCGATCACCAGTACGAAGAACAGCACCGGCCGCAGTTGCGGCAGCGTGATGTGACGGAAGCGCTGCCAGGTGCCGGCGCCGTCGATCATCGCGGCTTCCAGGTACGAGCGGGGCACTGCCTGCAAGCCTGCGAGCAGGATCAGCATCGAGTAGCCGAAGCCCTTCCAGGCCGAGGTGACCGCGATCGACGGCAGCACCAGGTTGGACTCGGCGAGGAAGTCGATCGGGCCGATCGACACCAGCCCGAGGAGCGCGTTGAGCAGGCCGTCCTGGGCGTCGTAGATCCACTTCCAGATCACCGCGGCGAGCACGATGCTGGTCACGTACGGCAGGAAGAAAACGCCGCGGAAGAAGCCGCGGCCCCAGACCACCTGGTGCAGGAGTACGGCGGTGCCGAGGGACAGCAGCACGGTCAGCGGGACGAAGATCACCGTGTAGGTGAGGGTGACGAGCAGGGCCTGGTGGAACAGGGTGTCCTGGAACAGCCGGGTGTAGTTGTCCAGGGCAATGAACGACCAGCGGCCGCTGAGCCGGTAGTCGGTGAGCGAGAGCAAGCCCGCGCCGACGACCGGCAAGAACCGGAACGCCAAGAACAACACCAGCATGGGTGCCACGAACAGCAAACCCACCCACGGTCGCCTGATGGACCCCCGCCGCCCCGCGGGCGACGTGGCACGACGAAAGACGGAGCGACCACTCCGCCCGGAGCTGCTGGAGCCGGGCTCTGTGGTGGGAACAGGGCCCGAGTCCGTGCCGTGCCCGGCGCTGGCGATCGAGTCAGTGGCCGGGGCCGGGCCGGAGCCCGGGCTCGTGGGGGAGCCCGGGTCCGAGGTCGGAGGTGTGCGGTCGGCCACGGGGTCCGTTTCGCCCGTGGTCTTGGGTTGGGTTTGGCGGGCTTCGGTCAACGCTGTCTCTTCAGGAGCTCGTTGGCCGCCTTGGCGGCGTCGTCGAGGGCCTGTTGCGGGGCCTTCTTGCCGGTGAGCACGGCCTGGATCTCCACGCTCAGCAGCGACATGATCTGGCGGGCGGCCGCGTTCGGCTCACCGGGGAAGGCGTACTGCAACTGGTCGGCGAACTTCTGCGCCACCGGGTCCGTGGTCTCCGACTTCGCGTCGGTGCGCGGGGTGAAGAAGCCCGACGCCTTGCTGAGCGCCTGAACCTGGGCGGGCTGGATCATGAACGACAGGAACTTCTTCGCCGCGTCCACGTTCTCCGAGGCCGCGTTCACCGCGAGCCCGCCCGGCAGGCCGAAGCCGACCTGCTTCTGACCGGTCAGCGGCGTGCCGATGACCACGTTGGCGGCCCCCCAGGTCGCCGCCACCGTCTTGGCGTCGGCCGGCGTGCTGGTGAAGGCCATCGCCACCTGACCCTTGCCGAGCGGCTGGTCGGCAACCACGTTGCCGTTGGTCAGCGCGCTCTTGGGGATCGCGCCCTCGTCGTACAGGCCCTTCAAGAAGGTCAGGGCCTCCAGGCCGGGTGCCTCGTTGAAGGCGACGGACTTGCCGTCGTCGTTGAACACCTTGCCCCCGGCCTGCCACAGCAGCGGGTAGAAGTTCAGGTTCAGCGACGCCTCCGGGGAGGCGGAGTAGTCCATCGTCGAGAAGCCGGCCGCCTTGATCTTCGGCGCCGCGGCCTTGATCTCGTCCCAGGTCTCCGGCGGCTTGCTGACCCCCGCCTTGTCCAGGATCGTCTTGTTGAACATCGTCGTGGTGACGGTGTGATAGATCGGCGCGGCGTACACCTTGCCGTCCACCGTCAGGCCGGGGATCGCGGCCGGCAGGAACTTGTCCTTCTCCGGCTCGACCACGTCGTCGACCGGCTCGAACGAGCCGTTCTTCACGTACTGCGGCAACTGGTCCGGGATCTGCAGTACGACGTCCGGACCCTTCTTGCCCGCGAACGCGGCGGCGATCTTCTCGTCCCGCTGCGCCCACGGCTGCGACTCGATCTTCAGGTCGATGTCGGAGTTCGCGGCCTCGAAGTCCTTCTCGACCTTCTGCCAGTACGCGTCGCTGGTCGCCTGGTCGGCGATCACCGGATACATCCAGAGCGTGACGCTCTTCTTCTCCCCCGAGCCCGAGTCGCCGTCGCCCCCGCAGGAACTGAGAGCGGCGGCCAGCACGAGCGCCGTGAGTGGTGCCGCGATGCGGCGGACGCTGGAATTCATCGCACCCCCTGGGTGTCCGGAAAGTCAGGGCCGGAAAGCAGTGGACCTAATAACGGTCAGGACCGAAAGTAGCCCTGTCGAATTTCGGCTGTCAACGGCTGATATCAACTCGGAACAGCTCGGCGCCGTAGCTGAGCACCAGTTGGTGGTCGTTGCGGACGGCGAGCCGGCGGTGGGCCTTGGAGACGAGCAGCGCCGGGTCCTGGCCCGGTGCGATCCGGAAGATCTTGTTCAGGTCGATGCTCACGTACACCGCCTCTCCGGTCGCGACGATGTCCCCGCTGGACGTCGTCGTGCCGAGTACGTAGGACTTGACCACCTTGCCCCAGCGCGGGTCCATCGCGAAGACGGTCTTGCCGGCCACGCCCCAGAGCAGGCCGTCCGGGCCGAACGTCACCGACGACACCGTGATCGCGCCGGGCACGGGCACGGTCTCCCAGAGCTTGCGGGCGCGCCGGACGTCCCAGGCGAAGACAGTGCCCTCGGTCCGGGTCGGTGGGGTGGTCGCGAGACCGCCGGCGATCGACGTGCCGCCGTACACGATGCCGCTGCGCGCGGTCAGGCCGAAGACGCTCTCGTCCTGGACGACGTTGCGGAACTTCTGCGACGTGCCGGTCTTGGGGTCGTAGATGACGAGCGCGCCGCCGAGGCGGTCGCCGTCGGGGATCGTGCCGACCGCGAGCTTGCCGTTCACCTCGACCAGCGCCCGGGCCCGGGTCTGGAAGATGTCCGGCTTGAGGTTGAGCACCTGCTTGGGGTTGTCCGGGGTGCCGGGCGGGCCGGGCGAGTACTCCGGGCTGCTCCACGGCTGGCTCAGGTCGTAGGTGTACACCCGGGCGTCGGGGTAGGCGCCGATCCAGAGCTTGCCGTCCTTGCCCTCCAGCAGCGCCTCGGTCTGCGAGAAGCGGTTGAACTTGGCCGCGCCGGTGTCGGGGTTGACCACCGAGACTCCGCCGTTCAGGAATCCGCCGGCATAGATGTTGTCCTTGCCTCCGGCCACGGACAGGATCTCGATCGGCTCCCGCCGTACCGAGGTCTGGAAGATCTCCGACTTGCCGGTCTGCGGGTTGTAGCGGAACTCCTCGCCGCGCCAGAGCGTGCCGACGATGCTCTTGCCCGGGTAGTCGGGCAGGTCGAGCTCGGCCCAGCCGATCGAGCGGGTGTTCTGGATCCGGCCGGTGAAGGTCAGGCCGGTGCCGCTGAGCGTCTTGGTGGCCGGGTCGTACTTCTTCAGCTCACTGGCCTGGATCAGGTAGATCTCGCCGTTGTCGCCGACCGGGGAGACGTCCAGGCCGTGCGCGTTCGGGATCTCGTCCACCCAGGTCCGGCCGGCGATGTCCCACACGTACATCGGGCCGGGGAAGGCGGTGCTGATCCGGACGTAGGCCCGGCCGGCGCGGGTGTTCAGGTCGTAGACGATCTTGTCCGACGGGTCGCCCAGCCCGGGCGGCGCCGGCAGTTCGGTGACCGCGCCGGACGCCACGTCGAGCTCGAGAACGTGGGCGTCGGGCATGGTGCCGCCGTAGATCTTGCCGTTCCAGTAGTCGATGCTCTTGACGTACGTCTGGCCGGCCTTGAGCTGGCCGTAGTCGCGGACCGCACCGGTCGCGTGGTCGAACCGGAACACCTTGCCGTTCGGGAAGGTGCCGCCGTACACGTTGCCCTGCTCGTCGGTGGTGATCCGCTGGATGAAGGTCTCGGTCGCGATCGGGCGGCCGAGGTCCTCGACGGTGTTCCCCGAGCCCGGCTTCCACCGGTACAGGTGACCGTTGTTGTAGGTGCCGGTGTAGATGGTGCCGTCCGGCGCGGCGGCCACGGCGTAGCTGCCACCGGCTCCGGGCAGTGGCGCGGACACCAGCGGGGTGCCGGTGGCCGGGTCGATGGCGTTCAGGTACGCCGGGTCGCTGCTCGAGACGTTCCAGATCGCGGCCTTGCCGTTCGGGCCGGGCGCGACGGTGCCGCCGATCAGCAGTACGTCGGACAGCGGTGTGCCGAGCGAGGTCACGGTCGCCGTGGGCGGTCCCGCGGGGGCCGCCGGCGGCGGTGGATCGGCATCGGCGGGAGTGGTCAGAGTGGTGACGAGCAGGGCGGCAAGTGCCACCGCGATGAGCGAACGCATTCGATCCCTCCGGTGGATGACCTATTTACGGTCCTGTCCGAAAGTAAGCCCTGGGCACATGCCGAAGTCAACCACTCGGCGGGATTTGCCGCTTCTGTCAGCTTTACGGCCTCGGCCGTTAAGCGGGTGGCAGCCGGGTGAGCAGCGTCTCGAGCATTTGCCGGGTGGCGGCGAAGTAGCTGTTCTCCCGGTGCAGGGCCCGGTGGAACGCGGCCAGGTCCTCCGGCGAGACGGTGTTGGAGAAGGTGCTGATCTCGGTCAGGTCGAGGCGGCGGTTGAACAGGTGGACGGTGTCCCGCCACCGGTGCAGCAGCCGCACCAGTTCCGCGTCGCGGTGCCGTCCGAGGGCGCCGGACACGAGCGCGAGGTCGACCGCGGACACCACCAGCCGCGGGTACACCTGGCGCCATCTCCGCGTCTCCGGCGAGAACCGGTCGTCGTTCAGCAGCCTGGTGTTCTCGCGGAGCTCGTCCCCGACGGCTCGCAGCACCTCGGTACGGCGCTCCGCCTCGGCGGTGAGGCGTTCGACGAAGATGCCGGTCAGCCCGGCGACCAGGGTGAGCGAGTTGACGGCCGGCTCCCAGCGCGAGTTCTCCGGCCAGAAGAACCAGATCACACCCAGCACGAACGCGACCCCGAGCAGGCCGTAGCTGACGGCGGAGACGACGGTACGGCGGTACGCCGCCCAGCGCGCGTCGACCAGCGGGAGCGCCTGCCGGAGCTGCTTCAGCCGGGCGAGCGTCCGCTGCCGGGCCCGCCGTACGCCCGGATCCGGCGCAGGCGCCGGTGGCGGGTCGGCCGGGTCGGTCGGCGTACCGGCTGAGGTCATGTCGACCAGATGTCGTCTGCCAGCGTGCGCTCGGTCACCTCCGCGCCGGCGGGTGCGAGCAGGAGCAGGTCCAGGCCGAACGGGCTCGGTTTGCGGGTGTAGCGGAAACCGGAGTGGGCGTGCTCGATCGGCGTCAGGTCGGCGGCCGCGGTCAGCTTCTTCAGTCGCTCGGTGGAGAACTTGCGGGTCGTGTAGAGCAGGATCGTGTCCTCCGGCTCCAGCACCACCTCGGTGTGGTCCGGCAGACCCATCACGATCGGCTCGCCGGTGTTGTTCTGCCAGACGATCTTCACCAGCAGGGCGTCGTCGCGCTCCACCTCGCCGCGGAAGTCGATCCGGTCGTTGTCGATCTTCAGGTCGGTGTTGTACCGCAGCGCGCTGGTGACGAACTCGGCGAACGCCCGGGTCTGGTGGTACTCGTCGGCGGCGGCCTTCGCCGCCTCCTCGTCCAGGCTGCTGGTGCTCGCCACCTCGAGCAGCAGCCGGTCCTGCGGCCGCAGCACCCGGGTGATGTTCGTCAGCAGTTCCTCGTCGCTGTCGAAGTTGGCCAGCGTGTTGCCGGTCAGCGTGAACAGGATCGGCTCGTCGCCGATCAGCCGGGCCAGCATCTGGCCGAGCTCGGTCATGTTGTCCGCGATCGAGAAGTCCAGCTGCACCGGCAGCACCTGCGAACTCGGGAACCGCAGGCCGCGCACCGGCTCCAGGGCGCCCATCCGGAGCATCTCCGAGCTCATGTCGACCGGCACGTAGTACATGTCCGGGTTGTGCCGGCGCATGTCGCCGAGGATGGTGCGGTCCTTGACGCCGGTGCCGACGCCGAGGCTGACCAGGTGGAAGCCGCCCTTGTCGACGTGCGGGCGGAGCTTGCGCCAGTGCCGCAGGAACGACTCCGCCCCGGCCTTCATGACCAGGTAGAACGGGTCGTTGGTCGCGTTCGCCCAGGCGATCGTCGGGCCGATGCCCCAGTAGGAGAAACCGGAGGTGATCTGCTTGCCGTCGCCGGTCTTCGAGTACGGTCCGCGCAGGTCGCCGGTCAGCGTCGCCAGCTTGTCGGTCTGGTCCTCGCCGACCAGCAGCAGCGACCAGGCGAAGTCGTCGTCGGCCAGCGCCTGCTCGAGCTTGCGGATCACGGGTACCGGCTCTGTCACGTCTCAACCCCTCACACGGTGAGACGACAGGTTACCGGTTGTCGCCACCCGGTGCAGTCCGGAAAACGCGGTACGGCGCGTGCCGCAAGCAACCGGTTGCCGGGTGGGTCGGCAGAGCGGCTCGGGTCAGACGGGAGTGACGGTGTCGGCCTCTCGGCCCTTGGGGCCGTCGACGATCTGGAACTCGACCTGCTGGCCGTCCTCGAGGGTCTTGTAGCCGTCGGAGACGATCTTGCTCCAGTGGACGAACACGTCGTCCTGGCCCTCGACGGCCAGGAAGCCGTAGCCCTTGTCGGCGTTGAACCACTTCACGGTGCCGCGCACCATCACGAACTCCTGTGACCACGGGACCCGCTTCACCCGGACCCCTCGGGTAGCGCACCAAATCCTAGCGGAGGTCGTCCGCGGTGCGGCGTGCTGTCCGGGGAACGGTGAACGCCGCCACGGCGCCCGCCAGCGCGACGGCGATGCCGATCAGGAAGCCGAGGCGGTAGCCCGTCATCGGGTCGTCGGCGGCGGTCACGGGTGCGCAGAGGGCCAGGCCGAGGGTGGTGCCGAGCTGCGCTGACGAGGTGAGTACGCCGGCTGCGACGCCGCGTTGGTCGTGGGCGACTTCCGCCGTACCGGCTGTGGTGGATGACACCGATGCGAGGCCGAGGCTGAGGCCCATCACCGTGAACGCGGAGAGGAGCAGGGCGAGGGGTACGCCGTCCGCGGAGATGAAGAGCAGGAGCGCGACGCCGGCGGCGATGCCGATGAAGCCGGTGAGCAACGTACGGCGGATGCCGGCTCGGTCGGCCGTGTACGGGCCGGCCAGTGAGCCGCCAATCACCGCGAGGTTGAAGGCGGGGAAGATGAGGCCCGCCTGTGCGGGTGGGAGCTGGTCTTGCACGTAGAACGCGGCGGTGAGCATCGGCGGCGAGGTCGACGCGGTCACTGCGGCTGCGGTGAGGTTGCCGCCGCGTACGCCGGGGGTCCGGGCCAGTGAGCCTGGCAAGAGGGGCTGTGGTGAGCGGTGCTCGACTTTGACGAACAGTGCGAGCAGGGGGACGGCAGCTGCCAGGGCTATCCAGCCGCGTGGGGCGGCTGGGGCGTTGGCCAGTTCTGACAGGCCGAGAGCGGTCAGGGCGATGCCTGCGGTGACCAAGGCAGCGCCTGGTAGATCCAGGGTGCGGACGGGGGTGGTTCGGCCGCGGCCGGGGAGCGAGCGCAGGCTCATGCACAGCGCGATCAGGCCGATCGGGACGTTGACCGCGAAGACCCAGCGCCAGCCGCCGAGTTGGGTGAGTACGCCGCCTAGGACCCAGCCGCTGGCGCCTCCGGCCGCGCCGGCTGCCGTCCACCAGCCGAGCGCTCGTCTGGCGGCGTCTGGTGGCAGGGCGTCGGAGAGCGCGGCCAGGGCGGCGGGGGCGAGGAGCGCGGCGCCGAGGCCTTGGATCAAGCGAGCGATGATCAGGCTGGCCGGCGACCAGGCCAGGGCGCAGGCGAGTGAGGCGGCGGTGAAGGCGACCAGCCCGACGCGGAACATCCGGCGTGGTCCGGCGAGGTCTGCTGCTCGGCCGCCGAGGATGAGGAGTCCGGCCAGCGTGACTGTGTAGGCGGTGTAGACCCACAGCAGGCCGACCGGGCCGAAGCCGAGCTCGGCGTCGATCGCGGGCAGTGCCATCGTGACGATGGTGGCGTCCAGCACCACGACGAACTGGGCGGCACAGACGACCGCCCAGCCGCCCGTCCGCGCCGGGGTGTTTCTGGTCAAACCGCTCATGCCGGAAACAGTGCCCGAGTCGGTTGCCTGGTAAACTGCGTTTTGATGGAAACAGTCCAGCTGCCGGACGGCATCCGCGACCTCCCGATCGTCGCGGGTGACCTCGCGCTCGACTTCGCCAACACGGTCGACGACCCGCTGGGCCCCGCCCGCCACGACCACATCGCCAGCTACCCCGCGCTGCTGTCCTGGTCGCTGCGCACGTCCCTGCTCACCGAGCCAGAAGCCGACTGGCTGCTCCGCAGCGGAGCCCCCCGCCGCACAGCCGCGGTGGTCCGCCGCGCCCACTCCTTGCGCGAAGCAATCAACCGAGCAGCCGGCGCAGTCGTGGACGCATCCCGGAAACCCGCGGGGACGCTCGAGGGGTGGGATGAGTTGCGGCCGTTTGTGGTGGCCGCTTTTGAGCAGGTGGAGTTGGTGGGGTTGCAGCCGGTGTGGCGGTTCGAGCGGCTGGAGTCGCCGTTGTGGCCGGTGGCTCATGCGGCTTACGGGTTGCTGACCGGGCCGCGGGCGGGGCGGATCAAGCGGTGCGCCGGCTGCCCGTGGTTGTTCCTCGACCAGTCGAAGAACGGCAGCCGGCGCTGGTGCTCGATGGAGATCTGCGGTACGTCGGAGAAGGTCCGGCTCTACGTCTCCCGCCGAGCCGCGCGTCGGGCCCGAAGCTGAGCCGTTCCGCCGAGGCACAACGCCGTACTGATCAGAACCGCGCTGACCCATAGTGGGCCGCGGTAGTCGGTCAGGGTGATCGCCGCGCCGCCGAGCGCGGGGCCGAGGGCGGCGCCGACGTTCAGGGCAGCGGTGGCCAGCCCGCCTGCCAGGACAGGGGATTCCGGCGCGGCGTAGAGGGCGTACGAGATCAGCGTCGAGCCGACCGCGAAGGAAAGCAGTCCTTGGACGAAGACCAGCACGATGGCCAAGGCCGGCAGCGACGCCGTGAGGGCGAACACAGCCCAGCCGAGCAATAAGGTGCTCGCGGCAACGAATACGGGTCGGGTGGCGCGGCGGTCGGCGTACCGGCCGGCGATGGTGACGCCGGCGAAGGAGCCGAGCCCGAAGAGCGCGAGCATGGCCGGCATCCAGCGGACGCCGAAGCCGGTGACCTCGGTCAGCACCGGCGCAAGGTAGGTGAACGAGCAAAACGTTGCGCCGTTCACCAACGCGCCGAGAAGTAGCAGTACGACGAGACGCCGGTGTGGACGTAGTCCGAGAGGCATGGCCGGGCTGGTGCGGACGGCTGGGACCGCGCGGATGATCGCGATCAGCGCTGGGAGCGAGATGATCGCGACCGCCCAGAACGCGGACCGCCAGCCGAGGTTCTGGCCGAGCAGGGCGCCTCCTGGTACGCCGGCGATGCAGGCGAGCGTCGTACCGCCGAGCAGGACGGAGGTCGCGCGGCCCTTGGCGTCGGGCGTCGCCAGGCTGGTTGCGGTGGCGAGGGCGATCGCGAGGAAGCCTGCGTTGGCCAGCGCCGCGAGTACGCGGGTGATCAGCAGGACGGCGAAGCTCGAGGTGAGTGCGCCGATCACGTGGACGAGCAGGAAAACGGTCAGTGTCACGAGCAGCGTACGGCGGCGCGGCCAGCGGGCGCCGAAGACGGCGATCGCCGGTGCGCCGACGATCATGCCGATGGCGAAGGCTGACGTCAGCCAGCCGGCGGCGGGGATGGAGACGCCCAGTTCGTGGGCGATGTCCGGGCCGAGGCCGGACAGCATGAACTCGGAGGTCGCCTGGGCGAACACGGCCAGGCCAAGGAGGTATAGCACGAAAGGCATGGAGGACTCCGCAACCACGTCGACGAGAGATGCGGCAGGCGGATCGCCTGCCGTGGGTCATCGCCGGCAGTTCGGGTGCGGAAAGCCACCGAACGGCCGGTGGCTACGGTCTGCTGGCCTCCGGGCTGGACATACCGCCGAGCCTAGAGAACCCGCCGAACGGGGTCCACCGAGTTAGCTGCGGTGGGAGGCGGCTAGGCCTATGGCGCCGGCGGCTACCAGGAGGAGGGCGCTGGTGACGCCGAGGTCGTCGGTCTGGAGGACGCCGTTGTCGGTCAGCATCCAGATGGTGGCGGCGCCGGACAGGACGGTGCCGGCGATGATGCCGGGAACGTCCGGTTTTGCCCCCTTCTTCTGCTGCTTCATCCGCGCTCCACCTTGATGCTGCCGAGTTTCATGTCCAGGTCCAGTGTGACAGTCTCCGGACCGGCCTTGCCGTCGGCTCCGAGGTCCTTCAGGGTCAGCTCGGCGTCCTTGCCGCCCTTGTGCTCGTTCAGCCAGACCAGTTCACCCATCTGCGCGGACAGGTTGCCCTCGATGTCGACGTTCTGCGGCACCTTGACCACGACCTCGCCGACCCCGCCGTGCACCTCCACCCGGGCGCCCTCGGCGAACGTCGCCTTGGTCAGGTCCAGCTTCACCGACCCGGCGTCGAACACGTACTTCGTGTTGGTCGCGGTGATCGACGACCCGGCCGGCGCGACGTAGTTGGTGTCCGCGACGTTGCGCGGCACCTCCGGGAACACCGTGCTGGCCGCAGCGCCGGCCGCGAGCAGGATGCCCAGCGGCAGCAGCGCCAGCGTCTTGCCGAGGAACCCGCCGATCAGCATCCCGGCGCCCAGCGTCACCAGGCCGATGATCAGCATCGTCGAGGTGGCCGCGCCGGCCGCATGGGCGATGGCGATCGCGATGCCGGTCAGCACGACGACGATCGACTTCACGCCCCGCATGCCCTTGGCGGGCGGTTCCGACGGCTTGGTGGTCGTCGGCGGCCGCGACGTGGGCGGCTCGTCGACGTACAGGCCGAGAGGGTCGTCCTCGGTCCACACGGGCTGGACCGGTTCGACGGTGCGGTCCTGGGGCCGCGGTGTGGCCGAGGACGACGGACCCGCCGGGGGAGCAGACGGGCCGGTCTGAGGAGGCATGTACGCCGAGGTGGCCGGCTGACCCATCGGAGCGGTCGGCTGCTGCGGGTTGGGACCTGCCGGTCCGGTCCACTGCGGTCCGGCCCAGTTGCCGTTGGGCGTCCAGTTCGCCTTGTTCTTCCGGAGCCGGCGACGCTGGGACGCGACGACCCAGATCACCGCGAGCACGATCAGCGGCCCGGGCACGAACCGGCCGAAGTCGAACGACGACATCATCGCGATCGCGAAGAACACGCAGATGCCGATCACGACCGGCCACAGCCACGGGTGGTCCGGGCGGACCCGGTCACCGAGCAGGCCCTGGGCCGCGGAGCGGTCGCTGCCCTCGTCGGGCATCAGCACCCACGCGGCGATGTAGAAGATCACCCCGGGACCGCTGAGGATGAGCACGGCCATCACCACGCGGATCAGCACCGGGTCGATGTTCAGCGCGCGGCCGATACCGCCGCAGACGCCGGCCACCATCCGGTCCGACCGGCTACGCTGCCAGCTCTGCACGTTCTGCAGGCTGCCGCGGTCGAACCCACCGGGTCCACTCGAGTTCTGCTCCATGCCATCGATACTGGCCCCGCACCCGCGCGGACAACATCGGGGATCCCCCTCTCGCGACCCCGGGGTCGGCTCCCGGGGGACCCTCCGCTCGGGGTTCTCCCCGGTGCGACCCTGAGCCCGCCGGGCGGGCACTGAGGAGGCGGCTAGGGACAAGCCTGCTGGTGTCGGCCCGGTCCACGTGTGACGATCGTGGGGATGACTCAGCCAGCCAGCGCCGCGCCCACGGGCGGGTCCTCCACGCCGGAGACCCCTCCCGGGCCACCGCATGGCCGTGGCGACCAAGGCGCCGGCCAGTGGCAGTACAAGGGCTGGGGACCCCAGGGCCCGAGGCAGTACCAAGGCCCCTACGCCGCGTACGCGGGCCAGCAGGCACCGCCATACGGCGCTCCGCAGCCGTCGTACGGCGCTCCGCAAGGACAGCCCGGTCAGGAGCAACCACCGGTGCGCCGCGCCTACCGCCGTACCGAGGGCCGCGTGGTCGCGGGGGTCGCGGGCGGTGTCGCGGACCACCTCGGCGTGTCCGACACCATCGTCCGGCTGATCCTGATCGCGGCCACGGTGTTCGGCGGCTTCGGCGTACTGATCTATGCGGCGCTCTGGTTCCTGATGCCGCTGGGCACGCCCGCGATGCCGGCCGCGCCTGGGCTCGCGGCCCACACCCGGGGTGGCCTCCGCACCGACCAGCCGCCGCCACAGCCGGTGACCGAGGCCAAGGAGCGGAAGAAGGAGAAGAGCCGCGGCCAGGTGACCGCCCTGGTGGTCGTCGGCATCGGTGTGCTGCTCCTGCTGCAGGTCGCCGGGCTCGGGATCGCCGGGAAGATGTTCTGGCCGCTGGTGTTCGCCGGCACCGGTCTGGCGCTGATCTGGCGGCAGGCGGACGAGAGCCAGAAGAACGAGTGGGCCAACTCGGTCCGGGTCCCGATCCTCGGCCTGGTGCTCGGCAAGGGCGGCTGGAAGTCGCTGGTCCGGATCGCCGTCGGCCTGATCCTGATCGGCACCGCGATCACGGTGTTCCTGGTCCAGAACGGCCGGCTCTCGATGGTCGGCGACGTGCTGATCGCGTTGCTGCTCGCGGTGGTCGGCATCGGCGTGATCGCCGGGCCGTGGGTGCACCGGCTGACCCGGGACCTGAACGCCGAGCGGGCCGAGCGGGTCCGGTCGCAGGAGCGCGCCGACATGGCCGCGCACCTGCACGACTCGGTGCTGCAGACGCTGGCCCTGATCCAGAAGCAGGCCAACGACCCCAAGGCGGTCGCACGGCTGGCCCGCTCGCAGGAGCGGGAACTGCGGACCTGGCTGTACGACGAGGACGACAAGACCGACCAGACCCTCTCCGGGGCCGCCAAGCGGGCCGCGGCCGAGGTCGAGGACTCGCACGGCGTGCCGGTCGAGGTGGTGACGGTGGGGGACTGCGAGCTGACCGAACCGCTGTCCTCGATGGTCCGGGCCGCGCGCGAGTCGATGGTGAACGCGGCCAAGCACTCCGGTGCGGCCAAGATCGACGTGTTCGTCGAGGTGGACGGCGACCGGGCGGAGATCTTCGTCCGGGACCGCGGCAAAGGGTTCGACGTCGACGGCGTGCCGGAGGATCGGCTCGGCCTGCGGCACAGTGTGTTGGGCAGAATGGAACGGCACGGCGGCCGCGCAACGGTGCGGTCCGATCCGGAGACAGGGACCGAAGTGCGACTGGAGATGGACAGATGAGCCAGAGGCGCGTTGTCGTCGTCGACGACCACGACATGTTCCGGGCCGGCGTGCGCAGTGAGATCGGCGCCGCGGTCGAGATCGTCGGCGAGGGGGCCGACGTCGACAGCGCGGTGAAGGCGATCGTCGGGACGGAGCCGGACGTCGTGCTGCTCGACGTCCACCTGCCCGGCGGCGGTGGCACCGAGGTGATGAAGCAGGTCCACCAGCGGCACCCGGACGTGAAGTTCCTGGCGCTGTCGGTGTCGGACGCCGCCGAGGACGTGATCGGCGTGATCCGGGCCGGCGCCCGCGGGTACGTGACCAAGAACATCAGCGGCGCCGAGCTGGTCGACGCGATCGGGCGGGTCGCGGACGGCGACGCGGTGTTCTCGCCGCGGCTGGCCGGGTTCGTGCTGGACGCGTTCTCCGGTGCGATCGACATCGCCTCGGTGGACGAGGACCTGGACCGGCTGTCGCAGCGGGAGCGCGAGGTGCTGCGCCTGATCGCCCGCGGTTACGCCTACAAGGAGGTCGCCCGCGAGCTCTTCATCTCGGTGAAGACCGTGGAGACCCACGTCTCGTCCGTACTGCGCAAGCTCCAGCTCTCCAACCGGCACGAGCTCACCCGCTGGGCGACCGACCGCCGCCTGGTCTGAGCACGCCGCGCGAGACCGCTGCGCTCGGGTGGTCTTCCGGTGACTGGAAGTTGGGCTGACCGCGGCGGCGCGGGTGCTGGACCTTCGGGGGACTGGGTGGGATCCGCCCGTCCAGCCCCACCGCGGAGTCCGCATCCAGGAGTCCGACGTGCCGGCCGGCCTCGGCCTCGGCGGGTGTTTGCCGACGGCAATCACCTTGGTGACCGAGTACTCCCCCGCGGCCGCAACGGCGGCCCGACCACGCTGATCATGGAGAGCGGAAGACCGACTCGTTCAAGCGATCGCTAGGGTGGCCCGCATGGATTTCCTGCACGACGTGCTGACCCTGTTGCACCTGGTCGGCTTCGCGGCCCTGTTCGGCGGGTTCTTCACCCAGTTGAAGTCGAAGGCGCCGGTGGTCAACGCGGCGATGCTGCACGGGGCGCTGACCCAGTTGGTCACCGGGGTGCTGCTGGTCGGGCTGGCGTCCGGGGTGAAGGACGACGACTTCACCGTCGACAACACCAAGATCGCGGTCAAGCTGGTCGTCGTGCTGGTGATCACCGGACTGGTGTTCGCCTACCGCAAGCGGCCGGCGATCAGCCGCGGCACCTTCTTCGCCCTCGGCGGCCTCACCCTGCTGAACGCGGGGATCGCGGTCTTCTGGCACTGAGCCGTGGCGCGGCCTACCGGCTCGACGACGTGTAGGGCAGCAGCGCCATCTCGCGGGCGTTCTTGATCGCGCGCGCGACCTGCTTCTGCTGCTGGACGCTCAGGCCGGTGACGCGCCGGGACCGGATCTTGCCGCGGTCGGAGATGAACTTGCGCAGCAGCGCGATGTCCTTGTAGTCGATGTAGGTGATGCCGTCGCGGTCGAGCGGGTTCTGCTTGGGCTTCCGCTTGCCGGTCGGCGCCGGGCGTCGGGGCATCTCGGGCTCCGTCCTTGTTGAATGTCGTTTTCAATTAGGATAGCGGTTGTGTCGCCTTGTGGACAGGGCGCGGATTCGCCACCCCGGCGGAGGCGCTGCAGGCTTGGCGGCTGTTATACCGTCGAGTGCTATGGAGCGGAATCTCACAGCCGAACAGCTCGCGCTCTTCGAGAAGGAGTTCGTGTCGAACCCGCAGTACCGGGTGATGCAGAACGCCGTCACGCAGACGCCGGTGAACACCATCGCCCTCGACCGCCAGGTCGTCACCTCGATCGACCACTCCGTGTCGCACCTTCTCGACGACTGGAAGGTGACGAACCAGAAGAAGAGCGGCCGCTGCTGGCTGTTCGCCGGGCTGAACCTGCTCCGCGTCGGCGCGGCCGGCAAGCTCGGCGTCAAGGACTTCGAGTTCTCCCAGAACTACCTGCTGTTCTGGGACAAGATCGAGCGGTCGAACTTCTTCCTGGAGGCGATCATCGAGACCGCCGGCCGGGACGTCGACGACCGGACCGTGGCGCACCTGCTGTCCGACCCGATCGGTGACGGCGGCCAGTGGAACATGTTCGTCGCGCTGGTCCGCAAGCACGGCCTGGTGCCGAAGTCGGCGATGCCGGAGACCGAGAGCTCGTCGTCGACCGCCCAGCTGAACGACATCCTGCGCAAGCTGCTCCGGCAGGGCGCTCGCGACCTGCGCGCGCTGGACGGCGTGGAGACGCAGCGCGACCGCAAGCAGGAGATCCTGGCCACCGTGCACCGGGTGCTGAGCATCCACCTGGGCACGCCACCGCAGAAGTTCCTGTGGCAGTGGAAGGACAGCGACAAGGGCTTCCACCGCGACGGCTGGACCACGCCGACCGAGTTCGCGGCGGCGTACGTGCAGCTGCCGGTCGACGAGTACGTCTGCCTGGTGCACGACCCGCGCGCGTCCAGCCCGGTCGGGAAGACCTTCACCGTCGACTATCTCGGCAACGTCATCGACGCGCCGCCGGTCGTCTACCTGAACGTCGAGATCGACCTGATGAAACAGCTCACCCAGGACGCGATCGTCGGCGGCGAGCCGGTCTGGTTCGGCTGTGACGTCGGTAAGCAGATGAACGCCGACCTCGGCTACTGGGACGCCAAGCTGTACGACTACGGCTCGGTCTACGACACCGGGTTCACCCTGGACAAGGCCGACCGGCTGCTGCACCACGAGACGCTGATGACGCACGCGATGCTGTTCACCGGGGTCGACGTGGTGGACGGCAAGCCGCGGCGCTGGCGGGTGGAGAACAGCTGGGGTGACGAGAAGGCGGACAACGGCTTCTGGACCATGAACGACTCGTGGTTCGGCGAGCACGTCTTCGAGATCGCCGTACGGCGGTCCGCCCTGCCGGCCGAGCTCCAGGCCCGGCTCGACGAGGCGCCGATCGTGCTGCCGGCGTGGGACCCGATGGGCGCCCTAGCGGATTAGCCCCAGGGCCTCGGCGGGTCGTTCGAGGGTCGGCAGGTGGCCGGCCCACGGCAGCTCGACGAGCTCGGCGTTCGGCAGCCGCTCGGCCAGGTAGGCCGCGCAGTCGCGGAACCAGGCGAAGTCATGTGCGCCCGTGACCAACCTCACGGGCGCGCTGATCTTCTCCGGCTCGACCGGCCACTCCTCGTTGTCGACGTCCCCGGCGGCGTTCTGGACCTCGTACGCCCGCTTCTGCATGGTCCGAAGCAGCTCCCGCGCCTCGTCGGAAGCGTCCGGACCGATGAAGCTGCGCACCATGAGGTCCGTCGCGCCGTCGACGTCGTTCGCCTCCAGCAGTTGCCCTTCCTCGCCCCAGACCGCGCGAATGTCGTCGGTCGGCACGACCCCGTCGGTCGGCGCGCAGAGCAGCACCAACCGGCTGAACCGCGCCGGCTGCCGGCTGGCCGCCTGCTGCACGACATAGCCGCCGTACGACGCTCCGACGGCCTCGACCGTTTCGACGCCGAGCTCGTCGAGGACCGCGAGCAGGTCGCCCGCATCGGAGTATTTCGCCCCGGGCTCGAGCGGGGTCTCGCCGTACCCGCGCAGGTCCAGGGTGATCACCCGGTGGTCCTGGCTCAGCTCATCGACCTGCCTGGCCCACATCCGTGCGTCAGCCACCCCGGCGTGTACCAGTAGCAGTGCCGGCCCGTCCCCAACCACCCAGTGCGCAATCGTCATGGCCGCACCCTCGCTGCTCGCACCGCGAAGCGCAAACTGATTAGCCGAGGCGGACGACCGTGAAGGCCTCGGCGTAGTGGTTCGCCGGGAGGCCGGCGTCGCGGGCGTTCTCCTGGGCCCAGCGCCGCATGTTGGTAGCGAGCGTCTCGGGATCGCGGTGCTGGCTGGCGTGGGAGAGCAGGGCGGCGATCTTCTGGTCGATGGTGTCGGTGATGTCGACCCAGTGGTTGCGTTCGGGGTGTTCCATCATCCACAGCTCGCCGACGTCCCACGCCTCCTCGGTCAGGTCGTCGTACGCGTAGGGGTTGCCGGCCGCGGGGTAGAAGGCGCGGACGGTCGCCTCGGCGGTGGCGAGGTGGTCGGGGTGGGACACCGGCAGGCGTGCCCACCAGCGTTCGGGCGACTGGGTGAGCAGCCGCTGCGGCCGGACCTGGCGGATCAGCCGGGTGAGGTCGCGGACCAGCTCCGGGCTCGCCTCGACCTGGCCGTCGACGTACCCGAGGAAGTGCAGGTCGCGGACGCCGACGTGCTCGGCGGCGGTCGTCTGCTCGGCCCGCCGTACCGCGGGAATCTCGGCCCGGTCCCGGTCCGGCTCGAAACCACCCGCCTGACCGTCGGTGACGACGCAGTAGTGCACCTCGATCCCGGCCTTGGTCCAGCCCGCGACTGTCCCGGCGCCGCCGAAGTCGATGTCGTCCGGGTGCGCGACCACGACCAGCACCCGCTCGATCTCACTGTCCGGCCGTGGATTCCCCTCAGTGACGCTCACCTCATCGACCCTAACCGTGACTTGGGTACTGGGGGCAAGCTGGATCCGATGGGGGAGGAGGTTTCATGGAGTTGGGTGGGGAGTGCGAACCGCGGGACGTCCGGATGGATGCCGGGCGGCTGGGGGCGGCGGTGGAGCTGGTGCGGTCCCGGAAGGCGGCCGCGCAGTTGTGTGTGGTGCGGGACGGCCGGGTGGTGGTCGACCAGGCGATCGGATGTGCGCCGGACGCGCTGTTCTGGCTCTTCTCCGCGAGCAAGCCGTACGTCGCGATCGTGATCCACCAGCTGGTCGAGTCCGGGCTGCTGCACCTGGACGACGGGGTGGCGGCGTACTGGCACGAGTTCGGCGCGGCCGGCAAACGGGACATCACCGTCCGGCAGGTGCTGCAGCACCGGTCCGGGTTGACCACGGTCGGGTCGTACGTCGGCGACGCCCGTGCGATGGCGGACTGGGACCGGTCGCTGGAGCGGATCGAGCAGGCCCGGCCGCGCTGGCCGCTCGGCACGGTCGCGTACAGCCCGCTCGCGTTCGGGTTCGTGCTCGCCGAGGTCGCACATCGATGCAGTGGGCAACCATACGCCGAGCTGGTACGGCGTTCCGTCCTCGAGCCGCTCGGTCTCGCGGACACCTACCTCGGGGTGCCCTTCGACCAGTCGCACCGCAGTGTGCCGATCCGCGTGTCCGGGGTGGCCGGCCCGTTCGTCCAGTCGGTGGTGAACAAGCGCAGTACGCGCGCGGCCGTCGTACCGGCGGCTGGAATCTCCACTACCGCAAGGGACCTGGCCGCGCTGTACCAGGCGCTGTTGCAGGGTGGATCGGGCATCCTGCGGCCGGAGACGATCGCGATTGCGGTCGAACCGAGCAGCGAGGGCGAGCTGGACCGGACCGTCGGCGCGCCGATCCGGTGGTCGCAGGGGTTCCAGCTCGGCGGGCCGCGGTTCGTCCCGAACGTGGTCACGCCGCTCGGGACGACCAGCAGCCCGCGGACGTTCGGGCACAACGGCAGCAACTGCTGTATCGGCTGGGCCGATCCGGATCGCCGGATCGCCTACGCCTACCTGACCAACCGGATCGGCCGCCGCGAGGCCGATGTCGCCCACCACGCCGCGGTGGCTGACAAGGTGCTGGAAGCGGCGTTCGACTAGGCCAAAACCGGCACTGGGATGCGGTGCTGGATGACGTGGTCCACGATGCCGTACTCGCGTGCGCCGTCGGCGGTCAGGACGTGGTCGCGATCGGTGTCGTGCCGCAGGCGCTCGATCGTCTGCCCGGTGTGCTCGGCGAGGATCGTCTCGACCTGACTGCGGACCCGGACCACCTCGTCGGCCTGCAGGATCAGGTCGGGGATGGTGCCCTGACCACGGGCGGCCGGCTGGTGCAGGACGACCCGCGCGTGCGGCAGTACGGCGCGACGCCCGGGCGCACCGGCGGAGAGCAGCACCGCGCCGGCCGAGATCGCCTGGCCGACGCAGAACGTCGCGATCGGCGCCTGGATGAACTGCATGGTGTCGTAGATCGCGAGCATCGCGGTCATGTCGCCACCCTCGCAGTTGATGTAGAGGTTGATCTCCTGGTCCGGCTTGTCCGCCTCCAGGTGCAGCATCTGCGCGATCAGCGCGTTCGCGACACCGGCGTCGATCGCCGTACCGAGGTAGATGATGCGCTCGCTGAGCAGGTGCGAGTAGACGTCCATGATCCGCTCGCCCCGCGGGTGCTGGGCGATGACGTTCGGAATGGTGTAGGTGCTCATGCCGCCGCCTTCCGTTGGGGCATCACTTGGTCGAAGGACTCGACGATGTGGTCGATGAAGCCGTACTCGCGGGCCTGTTCGGCGGTGTACCAGTGGTCGTGCAGCGAGTCCTCGTGCACCACGTCGAACGGCTGCCCGGTGTCGTCCGCGATCAGGGACAGCACGGTGTCGCGGATGTGCCGCAGGTCGTTGGCCTGGATCTCGATCTCGACCGCGGAGCCGCCGATCCCGGCCGAGCCCTGGTGCATGAGGACCCTGGCGTGCCGCAGCGCGTACCGCTTGCCCGGTGTGCCGGCGGACAGCAGGAACTGGCCGGCGGAGCAGGCGAGTCCGATCGCCAGCGTCGACACGTCACACGGCACCAGCCGCATCACGTCCCGGATCGCCAGCATCGACGGCACCGAGCCGCCGAGCGAGTGGATCCACAACGCGATGTCCCGGTCCGGGTCCTCGGCCGCGAGGGTGAGGATCTGGGTCGCCAGCAAGGTCCCGTTGTCGTCGTCGAGCGTCCCGTCCAGTACGACGATCCGCTGCCCGAGCAGCCGCTGCCGCGCCGACTCGTTGAACAGCGGTGGTTTGTTGTCTTCAGCCATGTCCACAACCCTGACCCGGCCGCACCGCCGTACCCCAGCTTTTCTGCTGTCGGCAACTCTGCCCACAGCGGACAAGCGCTAAGGACGGGTTGCGCGGCCGAGGATGTGGGGGGAGGCGGGGTTGGGACCGAAGCGGAAGCGGTCGAGGTCCTGGATCGTGAAGCCGGCCGACCTGATGGCGGCGGCGGTGTTGCGGTGGACGTGGCAGCCGCCGCTGAACCAGGCCCAGATGGTGGCGTCGGCCATCCGCTGGAAGCGGTCGAGGCCGGTGCCGGGCTCGGCGGCCACGTGTTCGTAGAAGCGCAGTTCGCCGCCTGGTCGTAGTACTCGAAAGGCTTCGGCCAGCGCGACGGACTGGTCGGGCACCGAGCAGAGCACCAAGGACGTGACGACGGCGTCGACGGATCCGTCGGCCAGCGGCAGGCGGTCCGCTGTGCCGTTCACCACCTCGACCGGAACCGGCGCGACCAAGGCCTGGTGGTCCGCCTTCGCCCGCAGGTAGGGCTCGGGCTCGACCGCCACGAGAGCGTGCACGTCGGTCGGGTAGTACGCGAAGTTCCCGCCGTCCCCCGCGCCGACCTCGACCACCCGGCCGGCCAGCCCGGCCAGCAGCGACTTGCGGTGCCCGGCCGCCCCTTGCTCGTCCAGTGCCGGCCGCGCCCGCGCGTACAGCCGCGCGAACACCGGATGTGACTGCCCCATCCGGCCACCCTACGTGCGTGTTTCGGGAACTGTCCGGGGGACCGCCTAAGGTGAGTGGTGATGACTACGCTGTTCTCGCCTGATGAGCTCCCGGTGCCGCTGGAGGAGCCCAAGAAGCATCGGACCGACCCGGACTCGCTGCTGGAGGGGCTCAACCCACAGCAACGGGCCGCTGTCGTGCACGCGGGCAAGCCGCTGCTGGTGGTCGCCGGCGCGGGCTCGGGGAAGACGCGGGTGCTGACCCGCCGGATCGCCTACCTGCTGGCGGCCCGCGACGCGCACCCCGGGTCGATCCTGGCGATCACGTTCACCAACAAGGCCGCCGCGGAGATGCGCGAGCGGGTGGTGGACCTGGTCGGGCCGCGGGCGAAGCTGATGTGGGTCTCGACGTTCCACTCGTCCTGCGTGCGGATCCTGCGCCGCGACATCAAGCGGTTCGGGATCAGCTCGACGTTCTCGATCTACGACGACACCGACTCCCGCCGGCTGATGACGCTGGTCTGCCGCGAGCTCGACCTGGACGTGAAGCGGTACAACCCGCGCGCCGTGCTGAACTGGATCAGCACCCAGAAGAACGAGCTGATCGACCACGAGACCGCCGCGGCGAAGACCTCGAACCACCTCGAGGAGACCTACGCCGAGTGCTACCGGATCTACCAGGAGCGGCTGGCCCAGGCGAACGCGCTGGACTTCGACGACCTGCTGATGACCACGGTCAACCTGCTGCAGGCCTTCCCCGAGGTCCGGGAGTACTACCGCCGCCGCTTCCGGCACGTGCTGGTCGACGAGTACCAGGACACCAACCACGCGCAGTACACGCTGATCCGCGAGCTCTGCGGCGAGGACGACCCCGGCTACAACGGGCCGACCGCGCCGCCGGCCGAGCTGATGGTGGTCGGTGACTCCGACCAGTCCATCTACGCGTTCCGCGGGGCGACGATCCGCAACATCCTCGCCTTCGAGGAGGACTTCGCCGGCGCCGAGACGATCCTGCTGGAGCAGAACTACCGCTCCACCCAGACCATCCTGTCCGCGGCCAACGCGGTGATCGCGCGCAACGAGGGCCGCAAGGCGAAGAACCTCTGGTCCGACCAGGGCCAGGGCGAGCAGATCGCGGTGTACGTCGCCGACAACGAGCACGACGAGGCCCAGTTCGTCGCCGACGAGATCGACCGGCTCACCGACGCCGACGGTGTGAAGCCGTCCGACGTGGCGGTGTTCTACCGGACCAACGCGCAGTCCCGGGTCTTCGAGGAAGTCTTCATCCGGACCGGCCATCCGTACAAGGTGGTCGGCGGCGTCCGGTTCTACGAGCGCAAGGAGGTCCGCGACGCGCTCGCGTACCTGCGGGTGCTGGTGAACCCCGAGGACACCGTCTCGCTGCGCCGGATCCTGAACGAGCCGAAGCGCGGGATCGGCGACCGGGCCGAGGCCGCGATCGAGGCGCTGGCGGCCCGGGACCGGACGTCGTTCGCCCAGGCGCTGCGCCGGGCCCAGGACGCGCCGGCGATGGCGAGCCGCTCGGTGAACGCCGTACAGGCCTTCGTCGACATCCTCGACGAGCTCACCGCGATGGTGGACTCGGGCGCCCCGCCGGACGACATCCTGGACGTCGCGCTGCACCGGTCCGGGTACTACGAGACGCTGCAGAAGTCCCCGGATCCGCAGGACGAGACCCGGCTGGAGAACCTGGACGAGTTCATCTCGGTGGCCCGCGAGTTCGTCGAGGAGCGCACCGCGGCCGGTGAGGCGGCCGACCTGCAGGCGTTCCTGGAACGGGTCGCGCTGGTCGCCGACGCCGACCAGATCCCGGACGCGGCCGACGACGGTGGTGTGGTCACGCTGATGACCCTGCACACCGCGAAGGGCCTGGAGTTCCCGGTCGTCTTCCTGACCGGCATGGAGGACGGCGTCTTCCCGCACTCGCGGTCCCTGACCGACCTGAAGGAGCTCGAGGAGGAGCGCCGGCTCGCGTACGTCGGCATCACCCGGG
The DNA here is from genome assembly GCF_053592935.1 of Kribbella sp. NPDC002412. Classification (NCBI taxonomy): domain Bacteria; kingdom Bacillati; phylum Actinomycetota; class Actinomycetes; order Propionibacteriales; family Kribbellaceae; genus Kribbella; species Kribbella sp. NPDC002412. The sequence goes on along the minus strand of NZ_JBSFBL010000003.1, from coordinate 174,218 downwards.
CCCGGCAGCGGCTCGCGATCTCGCGCGCCGCGGTCCGGTCCGCGTACGGCGCTCCGCAGCACAACCCGCCGTCCCGGTTCCTGGAGGAGATCCCGGCCGAGCTGCTCGACTGGCGGCGCGACGAGTCCGCGATCACCCGCTGGTCCGGCACCGGGACGTCGACCGGCAGCGGTATCTCGAGCCGCTACGAGCCACCACGCCGGACGGCCTCCGACAAGCCGGTGATCAGCCTCAACCCGGGCGACCGGGTCGTCCACGACAGCTTCGGGATGGGCACGGTCGTGGTCGTCCGCGGCGAGGGCCAGCAGGCTCAGGCGGATATCGACTTCGGGTCCGAAGGTGTCAAACGGTTGCTGCTGCGTTACGCACCGGTGGAGAAGATCTAAGTCAACTTCTTGGACGAACTCGTTGCATCTGGGCCGGAGATTGAGACAATCAAGGATCTTCGGCCCTCCCTCCGGAAGTGTTCGCCCCATGTCCAAGTCGGCAGCAGGTAACAACCGCCGGATCATCCTGGCGGGTGCCAACCCTGGGCTCCGGCTGTTCGACGAGGCCGGCAAGGTGACGGCGTACGCGTCGATCTGGATGGTCGACTGGTCGATCCGCGGCGCCGGGACGGCGGTCGTGCTCTGGTTCGACGGGATCGTCCGGGTGGTGTCGGAGGACGTCGACCTGGCCGCCTGGCTGGAGCGCTACTTCGTCCGCTCGTTCCTCGAGGTCCAGGGCCTGCCCTGGCACGAGCCCGCGGTCGAGCGCGACCTCGTGCAGGTGTCGATGAACCTGGCCGACGGGCTGAGCGCGAAGGCCGCCGACATCCAGATCGAGATGGGCGGGGTGCTCGACCGCCGGCTGTTCGCCACCGACAACTTCCAGCTGGCCGAGGGCAACCACAGCCTCAGCCTGGTGATCGCGCCGGTCCGGTCCGCGACCGTCTCGATCGGCGGCGCCTCGGTGCCCGGCTTCGTCCAGGTCGACGGCTCACCCGACAAACCGGGCTCCTCCGCCTTTCTCACGACCGCTGAGGTCTGGCGGCGCTAAGCCGGTCTGAGTGCCCACCAGTTGTCCATCCGCTCGACAGCCTGCCGGCCACCGTCGAGCACCCGCTGCAGCCGGAACAGGTACGCCGCGATCCCGGCCGCGCCCTGCATCCAGCCGACCCCCGGCGGCAGCAGCGGATCCTCGTTGCGATGCTCGACGAACCGCCAGTACGCCGTCCCGTCCTCGTGGAACGCCCGCTCCACCAAGGCATCCGCGAGTCGTACGGCGAATTCCAGGTCCTGCTCGTCGCCGTCACGGTGCCACGCGTCCAGGAAGCTGTCGCCGACTCCCGCCGTACCGCAGCAGCGTCCGTCGTTGTCCCAGAAGCCCGGATGCAGCCGCTCGGGGATGCCGGAGTGCCGCACGCTGTCCAGGCAGCGCCGATGCCACACGACCGGCGTCTCACCGGTCACCTTGTCGACGCCGGCGTACTCGAGGGCCCGGAACAGCAGCGACGTGCCGGCTCCGCCGTGGCACCAGTTGTAGGTGTACTCGTCGCCGTGCCGCTCGCTCCACGGGATGACGCGCGGCACCCGGAAGCCCTTGTCGTCATTGATCCCGAGCGTGACCAGGTGCTCGGCGCCGCCGCGAGCCGCGTCGACCAGGTCCGGCCGCCCCAGCTCGACGCCGGCCACGGCGAGCATCGCCGCGATCCCGGCCAGGCCGTGCGAGAAGTTCGGCATCTCGCCCGGCGGTTCGGCGCAGAAGCGGCGTGGGACGAACTGCCAGTTGTCCGGCTCCTCTTTCTCGCCGAGAAGCAGGTCAGCTGCCCGCTCGGCCAAGGCTTGCGCGTCCACCCCTCGGCGACCGGCCCACAGGGCACCCATGAGTACGGCGCCGGTGCCGAGCGTCGCGTCGTTCGCGACCGCGCCAGGGAGGTACTTGGGCGCGTCGAGGAAGCTTTCGTGCCAGCCGTCGTCCGTGGCCAGCTCGGTGATCCGGTCCAGTGCGGGCTGCGAGGCGGGTTCGCCGAGGGCGGTGAGGACGCCGATCGCGCTGACCAGGCCGTCGAAGTAGGTGATCGACTGATCCGCCGGGATCGCCGCGTGGCTCCGGTCCGCGATCCCGGCGGCCAGCCCGGTTTCCGCCTCGGTCCAGGGGCGGGCCAGCTTGATCTCCGCCAGGGCGTGGGCAAGGCCTCCGACACCGCTGTGCATGCCTTCGAGGTACTCCCGCGGCTTGTCACCACCGGCCGCCTCGGGGATCCAGGGGCCGGCCGCGTCCCACTGCACCTGCTGCAGGACCCAGGCCCAGGCGGCTTCGCCGAGTTCGCCGTACGTCATGATCGGGCGTTCCGGAGCCGGATGCCGCTCCACTCGAGCGTGCTGACGATGACCTCGGCCCAGAAGTCGTGCAGCCGGGGCAGCACGCGCAGCTGGATGCCGGCCTCGGCGTGCAGGGCGAACAGGTCGCCCACTCGTTCCGGCGGCGAAAGTGGCCGAACCTCGCTCGTGGCGACCACGGCGGCGTCGAGCTCGGCGAACGGCTCGGCAGGCAGGCGGTAGGCGTACAGCTCGACGGAGCGCATCGCGTCCAGCCAGCCGTACTCGACGGCGTGCACGCGGCTGCCGGAACCGGCGCCGATGATGCGGGCCTGGTCGTCAGGGGTGGTGGAGGGGCCCACCCACGCCATCGCGCGAGGGCGCTGCCTCGGGAACCAGTAGTCGGGAGCCCGGTCGTAGCCGACGGCCCAGACGTACGGGGTGGCCTCGCGCGTCGTCTTGGCGACGTGCGGCCGGAAGACCTCGATGGTCGGATCTTCGGAGAAGTGCAGGACCTCACCAGGCGCCGGACGCATGACCGGCAGCTTAGTCAGGTTGTCGGTGGAGTTTCGCGAAGATTTACGGGTTGAGGCCGCAGTGGTCGCGCAGCCACGGCATCGGGTCGGTGGCGTCGCCGCCGTCCGGGTGCACCTCGAAGTGCAGGTGCGGGCCGGTGGTGTTGCCGGTCATCCCGACCGCGCCGACCTGGTCACCGGCGTACACGGTCTCGCCGACCGACACGCTGAACTTCGACATGTGGTTGTACCAGGTGACGGTGCCGTCCTCGTGCCGGACCTGGACCTGGCGGCCGTAGGCGCCGGCCCAGTCGGCGAAGATCACCACACCCTTCATCACGGTCTTGATCGGGGTGCCGATCGGAGCCGCGAAGTCGGTGCCGGTGTGGTTGCGGGCCCAGCGGCTGCCGCCCTGGCCGAAGGTCGCGGTGATGTGGTAGCCGGAGATCATCATCTCGCAGCGGGTGGCCGACTCGCGGGCCTTCCGCTCCGCCTCGTCGGCGGCGGCCTTGGCCTTCGCGAGGGCCGAGGCGCGCTTGGCGGTGAGGGCCTGGGTGGCGGTGAGCTTCGCGGCCCGGGCCTTGGCCAGCTGGGCGGCGGCTGCCTGCTTCTTGTTCGTCTCGTTGCCGGCCAGCTGAACCCGGGAAGAGTCACGGGTGGCGAGCTGGCGGGCCTGGATGCGTGCGGTGGTGATCCCGGACAGTTGCCCGTTGTCCATGCTGAGAGCGGCGAGGTTCACCGCGGAGTTCGCCTGGGTCGGCGAGGCGAGCGAGCTGTGACTGAACCCGACAGCTCCTGCCGCCGCAGCGAGCGCTGCGGTCAAACCGACGATCTGGGAACTGCTCGGAGTGTTTCGCCTGGCAACGCGATGCTTGGCACTGTGTCGTCCTGCGCCGGGATTGCGCGCAGCGTTGCCTGGCGTGACGCGGTTTCCCGCGGCACGGTGCTGGGACACAACGTGGCCTTTCGGTCACAGGGGAGGGGCTTGTGGAAGGGCTCCATGACTGGAGGGGCTGGAGCTCTTCCCACCCGTCCGGAGGCTTTATTCCCGGTCGGGCTCCACGCACGATAACGGATCAGTCACGAGGCGACAAACCCTGCCACCCACTTTTCCGCGTCTCCTTCACGAAACCTTTGCATGAGCGGCTGCACGTGCATCCGCTCCAACCGCTCAGAAAGCTGACTTGTCAGGCAACTGTGTCCTGCTCGTCCAGATGGGCCAGCACACCGGTGATCTGGTGTACGACGTCACCGTGGAACGGCAGGGACAGGTGGCCCACGCCGTTCACGCGGACGTTACTGGCCACCAGGTCGGCGTGCCGAATCCGGGCCCGCCGCTGCGGGACGATCAGCTGGTCGACGTCGCTGTAGAACGCGACGAACCGGGTTGTGCAGTCGGGCGCCGGCTCGGCCAGCTCGGTCATCAGCTCGCTGTCCGGCCGCACCTGCTTCACGAGCGGCCACGGCAGCAGCCGCGCGGCGACGGTGCCCTGGTGCGGAGTGCCGAGCGTGACGCAGGTGTGAACTCGCTCATGGCCGCCGAGCCGCTGGATGTAGTACCGGGCGATCAGCCCGCCCAGGCTGTGCCCGACCACGTGCAGCTGGTCGGACCCGGACTCCTCGCAGATCCGCTCGATCTCCTCGCCCATTCGTTCCGCGGTACGGCGTACGTCCAGCGTCAGCGGTGAGTACGAGAACGTGTGGATGCTGCTGAACCCCCGGCGCATCAGCTGCCGGCGCATCAGGGCGAAGATGGTGTGGTTGTCGATGATCCCGTGGGTCAGCAGGATCGGCGTCCCGGCGGCGCGGACGTTGCTGACCAGCAGCCCGCGCTGCGCCGGAGTCAGGCCGGCCAGGTTGAGCCGGCGGGTGGCCGTGCCGGACCCGCCGACCAGGCCGAGCGGATACATCGCGAGGTGGGTGGTGAGCCACCCGATCTCCACGGCCGCGCCTTGCAGCACCCGCGGTGACAGGGCGGACCGCGCGCTGTACCTGATTCCGTCCAGCGCTCCGCGTACGTCGTCCTGCCAGGTACTCATGGGCGACTCCTCACGGCAACCAGACCCCCCGATTGGTCCGATCTCTTCCAAGGTAACCGGTTCCCATCCGGCGTGTCGGGGAACACATACCGCCGTGTCTTAACCGTGAGGAATCGAGCGGCTAGCCTGCGAGCATGCCTACGAGCCCTCTGCGCGTCGTCGTCGCCAAGCCCGGCCTGGACGGTCACGACCGCGGTGCGAAGGTGGTCGCCCGGGCGCTGCGGGACGCCGGTATGGAGGTCATCTACACCGGCCTGCACCAGACCCCCGAGCAGATCGTCGAGACCGCCATCGCCGAGGACGCGGACGCGATCGGCCTGTCGGTGCTGTCCGGCGCGCACATGACCCTGTTCAAGCGGGTCCGCGAGCTGCTCACCGAGCGGGAGGCCGACGACATCGTGGTGTTCGGCGGCGGCATCATCCCGGACGCCGACCTGCAGCCGCTGGCCGAGCTCGGCGTGCACAAGATCTTCACCCCCGGCGCCACCACCACCGAGATCGTCGACTGGGTCCGGACCAACGTCGGCGACGCCTCCGCCTCCCCGGCCTGAGATCCGGCCACCGCCCGGGCCTGCGGCCCGGAAAACGCCCGTTCCGCTCCGGAGCGTGATGGCGACTGCGTGGAGTCGTACTGAACGAATACCGTCCGTTCAGCAAGGTTACTAACCGGTAATACCGAATCGTTAAGAAAGACCCGGTTGTGCGGGCAGTCGAATCGCGGTCGCATACAGCCATGCGGCTGTCCGTTTCAGAGGCTGTCGAGCGGCAAGGTGTGTGGCTCAGGACACATCACCCCCGTCGTCGGTTACTGTCCGGACAGGCGGGATCGCAGTGCGGTGGGGGACTGTGACCCAGGCAGGCAGGACCAAGCGATATCCCATCGGGAGAGGGCAGGTAAACGATGAGGTTTGAACGATCACACACGCGCAAGGCGGTCGCCTTGGCGGTCGCCGGCAGCCTGGTGCTGCTCGCGTCCGCGTGTGGTGGTGACGACGGGAGCGGTGGCGACAGCGGCTCGACCGGGGGAGCGCTGGAGGGTCGCGGCCCGATCAACTTTGCCACCGGCAAGGACACCTCCGGGAACCTGACGAACCAGGTGAACGCGTGGAACTCCCAGCACCCGGACGAGAAGGTCACGGTCACCGAGCTGCCCGAGTCCGCGGACCAGCAGCGGGCCCAGATGATCTCGAACGCCCAGATCAAGTCCGACGCGTTCAGCGTGCTGAACCTGGACGTGGTCTGGACCGCCGAGTTCGCCGCCAACCGCTGGATCACGGAACTGCCGCAGGACCAGTTCCCGGATCTCGGCAAGCTGCTGCCGTCGACGCTCGACACGGCCAAGTACAAGGACAAGCTGTACGCCGTCCCGGTCACGTCCGACGGTGGTCTGCTGTACTACCGCAAGGACCTGCTGGACAAGGCAGGCGTGCAGCCGCCGAAGACCTGGACCGAGATGCAGGCCGCCTGCGACAAGGTCAAGGCGCTGCCCGAGGCCAAGTCGGCCAGCTGCTACGCGGGTCAGTTCGAGAAGTACGAAGGCCTGACGGTGAACTTCTCCGAGGCCGTCAACGGTGCGGGCGGCGTGGTCGTCGGTGACGACGGCAAGCCGAACGTGGACACCCCGGAGGCGCTGGCCGGGCTGACGTTCCTGGTGGACGGATTCAAGTCCGGGATGATCCCGAAGGCCGGCATCACCTACACCGAGGAGCCGGGCCGCCGGGCGTTCCAGGAAGGCAACCTGATCTTCCACCGGAACTGGCCGTACGTGTACGCGCTGGCGAACAAGACCGACGGCTCGTCGAAGATCGCCGGCAAGTTCGGGGTCGCGGCGCTGCCGGGCAAGGACGGCGCGGGTGTGTCCACGCTGGGTGGCCACAACTACGCGATCTCGGAGTTCACCAAGAACAAGGCGACCGCGGCGGACTTCATCAAGTTCATGTCCAGCGAGGAGCGGCAGAAGGCGAACATCGAGAAGACCTCGCAGGCGCCGACCTGGGCTTCGCTGTACGACGACGCCGCGCTGAACAAGCAGTTCCCGTACCTGGCCCCGCTGAAGGCCTCGATCGAGACCGCGAAGTCGCGGCCCAAGGTGGTCAAGTACGGCGATGTCACCACGGCCATCCAGGAAGCGGCGTACGGCGCTCTGACCGGCACGACGCCACCGAAGGACGCGTTGGCCGACCTGCAGACCAAGTTGAGCTCGCTCATCACTCAATGACCGAAGCGGCGGGGCCGGCGCGCAGCTTCACCGCTACGTGCCGGCCCCGGCCTGTCGCAGCCCGCTGGAGGCGGGCGGAGAGAAGGAGGCAGAGGTGAGTACATCCGCACCGGTCGCACAGCGGCCGACGCCGGAGTCCACCAAGAAGCCCAAGCGGCGGAGCTCGTTCAACGAGGGCACCGGCCGGCTGGCGGCGTTGCTGTTGTCGCCGACCATGATCGTGCTGATCCTGGTCGTCGGGTTGCCGATCCTCGCCGCGTTGCGCGAGTCGCTGTACCAGAGCGGTCAGCGGATCGACGAGTCAGGCTTCGTCGTCCAGGGCTCCGAATTCGTGGGTCTCGAGAACTACTCGGCGATCTTCTCCGGCGAGACCGGCGAACGATTCTGGAACGCTTTCTACAACACCACGTTCTTCACAGTCACCTGTGTGCTCCTGGAGACCACCTTGGGTGTCGCGATGGCCCTGGTGATGCACAAGGCGTTCAAGGGCCGTGGCATCGTACGGGCCAGCATCCTGGTCCCATGGGCGATCCCGACCGTCGTCTCGGCGCTGCTGTGGAAATGGATCTTCCAGGCCGACGGTATCGCCAACGAGATGCTCGGAACTCAGATCCTGTGGTCCACCGAGGGCTGGCAGTCGGTGCTGTCGGTCATCATCGCCGACACCTGGAAGACCGCGCCGTTCATCGGGCTGCTGGTGCTCGCGGGCCTGCAGACGATTTCGAACGACATCTACGAAGCCGCGAAGGTCGACGGGGCGAGCCCGTTCCAGCAGTTCATCCGGATCACGATGCCTTTGGTGAAGCCGGCGCTGCTGGTGGCAGTGCTGTTCCGCATCCTCGACACGCTGCGGATCTTCGACCTGCCGTTCGTGCTGGTCGGCCCGAACAAGGAGTCGGTCGAGACGCTGTCGATCCTGGCGTATCTCGAAGCCAACCAGACCCGGTACGGGCCTGCGGCGGCGTACGCGACCTTGCTGTTCGTCTACGTCGCTGTGGTCGCGTACGTGTTCGTCAAGCTGCTGGGCGCCGACGTGTTCGGTGACGCCATCCAGCGGAAGCCGAAGAAGAAGAGCGGGAACGGGCGAGGCCGGGGCAAGCAGCAGGAAGCCCCGGCCCAGGCGTTGGCCGGGCTGACCGCCAGTGGTGGCGGCGGCGGAGGAGGTGCGTGATGACTGTTGCCGAGAAGGCCCCGAGGGTGATCGACGTCAAGGCTGCCGAAGCGCCGTGGTACCGGCGTTGGCTGCCGCTGATCGGTGTCGCGCTGATCGTGCTCTACTGCCTGGTGCCGTTCTTCTGGATGGTGGTGTCGTCGCTGCGGCGGCCGACCGACCAGTTCGAGAACTCGATCATTCCGTCGCCCATTTCGCTGACCAACTTCCGAGACGTGTTCACGCCCGGCACCGGGTTCCAGCGTGCTCTGCTGAACAGCCTGATCGTGGCCGGCACGGTGACGATCCTGACGCTGATCATCGGGATGGTGGCCGCCTACACCCTGGCCCGGCTGGAGTTCCGGGGCAAGAACTTCGTGCTGGCGGTCATCATCGTCACCTCGATGTTCCCCGGGATCTCGCTGGTGATCCCGCTGAAGAAACTGTTCAGCGACATCGGGTGGATCAACACCTACCAGGCGATGATCGTGCCCAGCCTGTCGTTCGCGCTGCCACTGGCGGTGTGGCTCCTGACCGCGTTCTTCCGGCAGATGCCGCGAGAGCTCGAGCAGGCCGCGATGGTAGACGGCTGTACGCCGGCCCAGGCGTTCCGCAAGGTGATCCTCCCACTGGCCGCACCGGGTGTGTTCACCACCGCGATCATCACGTTCATCGCGGCCTGGAACGAGTTCCTGATCGCGCTGAGCATGGTGAATCGGAAAGAGATCCAGACCGCGAACGTGGTCATCTCGCAGTTCACCGGTACGTCGGGACGCGACCAACCGTTCGGCAGCCAGATGGCCGCCGGCGTGGTGGTCACGATCCCACTGGTGATCGCCGTGCTGCTGTTCCAGCGCCGTATCGTCGCCGGCCTGACGGCAGGTGGCGTGAAGTGAGCTGGTTCCGCAACCGGTCGGACGCCGACCGCCGCGACCGGGACGACCGGGCGCGGCGGGACCGCGAGGACCGGGAGCGGAGGGACCGCGAGGACCGGGAGCGGAGGGAGCGCGAGGACCGCGACCGGCGGGACCGCGAAGACCGGGACCGCCGGGAACGGGACGAACGCGATCGCGCCCGCTCCCGCTAGCCGTCCGAAAGGGCCGGAGTCGCTCAGGCGACTCCGGCCCTTTCTTTTGCTCGCCTTGTTCAGCTGGACAGCCAGGCCGTGGCGTCGGCCGGGAGCCGGCCGTCGACCAGCGGCTCGCTGGTGAGCAGGACCCGCTCGTGGGCAGGCAGTGGGACCGGGGACTCGCTCAGGTTGGTGACGCAGCGGAAGCCGGGCGAGCGGGTGAACGAGAGGACGCCGGCGGGCGCCTCCTCGTCCCAGCTGAGGCGGCCTTCGCCGAGCGCCTCGGTCTCGCGGCGGATCCGCAGGGCCGCCTTGTAGAGGTTGAGGTGGCTGTCGGGGTCGGCGGCCTGCGCCTCGGCGGTCAACGCGGCCCAGTCGGCCGGCTGCGGGAGCCAGGGCTGGCCGGCGCCGGTGCCGAAGCCGAAGGGCGGCTCGGTGCCGGACCACGGGATGGGCACCCGGCAGCCGTCGCGGCCGCGGACGGTGTGGCCCGAGCGCTCCCACACCGGGTCGTCCAGGACCTCCTCCGGGAGATCCTCGACCTCGGGCAGACCGAGCTCGTCGCCTTGGTAGATGTACGCGCCACCCGGCAGCGCCAGCTCGAGCAGGGCTGCGGCCCGCGCACGGCGTCGCCCCAGTTCCAGGTCGGTCGGCACCGAGCCGGCGGGCATCGAGGCGCGCTTCTGGTCGCGACCGTAGCGAGTGCGGTGCCGGATCGTGTCGTGGTTGCTCAGCACCCAGGTCGCCGGGGCGCCGACCGCCCAGAAGTTCTCGGTGGTGTGGTCGATCACCTCCCGCAACGCCTCAGCGTCCCATGGGCACTGGAGCGCGTCGAAGTTGAAGGCCGAGTGCAGCTCGTTCGGCCGGACGTACTGCGCGAGCCGGTCGGCGGGGGACAGCCAGGCCTCGGCGACGAACACCCGTGGGCCGAGCGGGCTGTCGGCGTACTCGTCGGCGATCCCGCGCCAGCGCTGGTGGATGTCGTGCACAGCGGGTTGGTCGTACGTCGGATGGCCGGCGTACTTGTCCCGGGTGACCTCACCGTTCGGCTGTGGAACCACGTCGGGCAGCGCCGGGTCCTTGGCCATCGAGTCGGCCACGTCGATCCGGAACCCGTCCACGCCGCGGTCGAACCAGAACCGCAGGATCGCGTCGAACTCCTCGACCACCTTCGGGTGGTCCCAGTTCCAGTCCGGCTGCGAGATGTCGAACAGGTGCAGGTACCACTGCCCGTCGTCGATCTGCTGCCAGGCGCCGCCGCCGAACGCGGCCGGCCAGTTGGTCGGCGGCAGACCGCCCGGCTTGCCGTCGCGGAACCAGAACAGGTCGCGCTCCGGAGAGCCCTTGCCGGCCGCCAGCGCGGCCTTGAACCACGGGTGCTCCCAGGAGCAGTGGTTCGGGACCAGGTCGATCAGGATCCGGATCCCGAGCGCGTGCGCCTCGGCGATCAGCGCGTCGGCGTCCGCCAGGGTGCCGAACTCGGGGTTGATGTCGCGGTAGTCGGACACGTCGTACCCGCCGTCGAGCAGCGGCGACGGGTACCAGGGGCTGATCCAGATCGCGTCGATGCCGAGGTCGGCGAGGTAGGGCAGCCGGGCCCGGATGCCGTTCAGGTCGCCGGTGCCGTCCCCGTCGGCGTCGGCGAAGGAGCGCGGGTACACCTGGTAGACGACGGCGCTGCGCCACCAGTCGTCAGCTGGTCTGGTTGCGGGATCAGTCATGCGACCTAGCCTGACATGAGCCGTCGGGGACCTGTGACGGTCGTCTCAGCGCGTACCCCGGGTGTTGCGGCGGCCACGGAGGTGACTAGTGTCAGGCGCGACGGAGCGCGCCGGCGACCGTGCCCTTTCTCGGGACCAGCCCGCCTGCCGCGGCCTACTCGAACAGGTGCGAGAGAGGGACCACAGTCGTGGACTTGATGGAATACCAGGCGAAGACGGTCTTCGCCAAGCACGGAGTGCGGACGACCGTAGGTGAGGTCGTCACCACTCCGGAGGAAGCCCGCGCGGCGGCCGAGAAGATCGGCGGCCGGGTGGTGGTGAAGGCCCAGGTGAAGACCGGCGGCCGCGGTAAGGCCGGTGGCGTGAAGCTGGCCTCCTCGCCCGACGAGGCGGAGGAGAAGGCTCGCGAGATCCTCGGTCTCGACATCAAGGGCCACATCGTCCGGACGCTGAACATCGTGCCGGCCGCCGCGATCGCGGAGGAGTACTACTTCTCCTTCCTGGTCGACCGGGCGAACCGGAACTACCTGTGCATCGCGTCCGCGGCCGGCGGCATGGAGATCGAGGAGGTCGCGCACACCAACCCCGAGGCGGTGGCGAAGGTCTCGATCGACCCGGCCACCGGGGTGGACGAGGCGAAGGCCCGCGAGATCGCCCAGGCCGCGAAGTACCCCGACGACATCCTGGACGCCGTCGTGCCGGAGATCGTCAAGCTGTACGGCGTCTTCGTCGGCGAGGACGCCTCGCTGGTCGAGGTGAACCCGCTGGTCAAGCTCGCCGACGGCAACGTCGAGGCGCTGGACGGCAAGGTCACGCTGGACGAGAACGCGGACTTCCGGCACCCGGAGCACGCCGAGTTCGAGGACGTCGCGGCGGCCGACCCGCTGGAGGCGGCGGCGAAGGCCAAGGGCCTGAACTACGTGAAGCTGGACGGCTCGGTCGGCATCATCGGCAACGGCGCCGGCCTGGTCATGTCCACCCTGGACGTGGTCGCGTACGCCGGTGAGCCGTACGGCGTGAAACCCGCCAACTTCCTCGACATCGGCGGTGGCGCGTCGGCGGAGGTGATGGCGAACGGGCTGGAGATCATCATCTCCGACGCGCAGGTGGAGAGCGTCTTCGTGAACGTCTTCGGCGGCATCACCGCCTGTGACGCGGTCGCGAACGGCATCGTGCAGGCGTTCGAGCTGTTGGCGAGCCGCGACGAGCACGTCACCAAGCCGCTGGTCGTCCGGCTGGACGGGAACAACGCCGAGGAGGGCCGCCGGATCCTCGACGAGGCCGGGCTGGCCGGTCTGGAGCGGGTCGACACGATGGACGGCGCCGCCAAGCGGGCCGCCGAGCTGGCTGCGAAGTAAGGGATCGCTGAACATGTCTATCTTCCTGACCAAGGACAGCAAGGTCATCGTCCAGGGCATGACCGGCTCGGAAGGCACCAAGCACACCACCCGGATGCTTGCCTCCGGCACCAACATCGTCGGCGGCGTGAACCCGCGCAAGGCCGGCCAGAGCCAGGACTTCGACGGCAAGGCGGTCCCGGTCTTCGGCACCGTCGCGGACGCCGTCAAGGAGACCGGCGCGAACGTGTCGGTCATCTTCGTGCCGCCGAAGTTCACCAAGGACGCGGTGCTCGAGGCGATCGAGGCCGCGGTGCCGCTGGTCGTGGTGATCACCGAGGGCGTGCCGGTGCACGACACCGCCGCGTTCTTCGCCGCCGCGCAGGCGTCCGGTACCACGCGGATCATCGGCCCGAACTGCCCCGGCATCATCACCCCGGGGGAGTCGAACGCGGGCATCATCCCGGCCGACATCGCCGGCCAGGGCCGGATCGGGCTGGTGTCGAAGTCGGGCACGCTGACCTACCAGATGATGTACGAACTACGCGACTTCGGGTTCTCGACCGCGATCGGGATCGGCGGTGACCCGATCATCGGGACCACCCACATCGACGCGCTGCAGGCGTTCCAGGACGACCCGGACACCGACGCGATCGTGATGATCGGCGAGATCGGCGGCGACGCCGAGGAGCGGGCGGCCGCGTTCATCAAGGAGAACGTGACCAAGCCGGTCGTCGGCTACGTGGCCGGCTTCACCGCCCCCGAGGGCAAGACCATGGGCCACGCCGGCGCCATCGTCTCCGGCTCCTCCGGCACGGCGGCCGCCAAGCAGGAGGCCCTCGAGGCCGTCGGCGTCAAGGTAGGCAAAACCCCCACCGAAACCGCCAACCTCATGCGCGAAATCATGGAAAACCTCACCAAGTAAGCACGAAACAACCCCGCCCCTCGCTTCGCTCGGGGCGGGGTTGGAACAGCCCAAGCAGCTCGCCTGCCGGACGAGCCCCCCGACAGGCGAGACCTGGTCGGGGTAACCCCGGCAGGCGGGGCTTGAACTCCAGCCCGTCCCCGAGCGAAGCGAGGGGACGGGTGGTTTTATTTGTAGGTCGCGGCGCGTTCGGCTGCGCGGGTCAGGGTGTCGTTGAAGGCGGCGTCGGAGATGTCGAGGCCTTTCAGGACCGGGAAGAGGACGTAGACGGCCTGGGTTCCGTACTGGGCGATGCCGATGCGGTAGGTGAAGGTCTTCCCGCCGCCGGTGTCGTACGACGCCCGCCAGCTCTCGCCCTTGACCACGCTGGTCGAGACCGTCCCGGTCGACTTCACCTTCGCGTTCGAGACGTTCTTCTCGCAACTGTCGACGTTCTTGCGGACCTGGTCGACGAAGCTCTTCGCGGCGGCCGCGGTGGCGAACTTCGCGACCGTGTCGTCCATCCCGAACTCGGTCGGCACCTTGGCCTCCGGCGTGACGTAGGTCAGCGTGCCGGACTTGGTCGCCTTCGCCTTCTTGAAGTCGAGCTTCTCGCAGCCGGTGCCGGCGCCGGTCTTCGCGCTCGCGCTCACCCACGGCTTGTCGATGACGCTCAGCACCGGCAGGTCGACCGGCGCCATGAACCCCGGCGCCTCGGTGGTCGGCAGCAGGCTCGGCCTGGCCACCGGCGCGCCCGCGCCGCAGCCACCGCTCTCCGAGCAGATCCGCTTCAGCCCGGCCGTCGCCGCGGTCAACACCGGCCCCGGCTTGGGCGGCGTACCCGACAGGGTGTCGTGCTCGAGCACCATGGTGGCCTGGCCGGCGACCGTGACGGAGATGGTCTTGTACTTCGTCTTGCCGCCGGACGGCTGGCCGAAGACGGCGATCACGCCACGCTCGCCGACGCCGGTGGTGATGTAGCTCGCGGACAGCCGGAGCTGCGGTGTGGTGCAGGCGCTCAGCCAGCCGACGATCGTGCTGTAGGCCTTGGCGGCGGCGGCCTTGTCACTCGACACCTCGACGTACTGCACCGCGGTGTCCTTGGTGGCCGAGTTCTGGAAGGTGCGGACCCAGGTGCGCAGCCCGGCGGGGTCGGCGAACCGCTGGGACTGGCAGACGAATGCCCGCTCCGGCGCGCTGCTGCCGTCCGCGGTCTTGGTGATCGCCCAGGCGCCGGTCGCGCCGAGCGGCTTGGCCGTGGTCGCGTCGAGCAGGGCCTTGTCGTCGACGAGCATGCTCGTGTTGGCCGACTTGTCGTCGGAGGCGCCGGTGTTCGGGCCCGAGGCGTCGTCGCCGCCGAAGGCGTTCAGGGCGGCGACCCCGCCGCCACCGACCAGCAGAACGACCGCGACACCGGCGGCGATCGTCTGGTTCCGCTTGCGCGCCTTCTGCCGGCGCGCCTCCCGGGCAGCGGCTCGACTGCCGCCGCGGGCTGCACGGTGGGAACCGGCCAAAGCTCGACCTCCTGACTGATTCCACCCGACAGTACCCGGTGGTGCCCGCCTGTCCCCAGTCAGCCGGATCGCGGACACCAGTAGGTGCCCGTCCGCCGACTGAGCGTGAACAAGCGGGGGGAAGTCTTCCATATCCGGCGTGTCAGAACGAGTGGTCCCCCGCTGCGGGGGACCATGAGAGTCGGATGAGCGAGCGCAGCGAGCGAACAATGGGCAGAGCACCGTTGTCGGTCGCGCCGGAACCGAGCGACGCGAGGTGAAGGTGTGACCGACATGTTGA
The DNA here is from genome assembly GCF_053592935.1 of Kribbella sp. NPDC002412. NCBI lineage: Bacteria > Bacillati > Actinomycetota > Actinomycetes > Propionibacteriales > Kribbellaceae > Kribbella > Kribbella sp. NPDC002412. The sequence goes on along the minus strand of NZ_JBSFBL010000003.1, from coordinate 159,171 downwards.
GCCGTCCGGGCGCCCGTGACGGCGGACCACACCAGGCGCCCGGGCCCGACGTCACAGCGCCGACCAAGCCGGTGGTTCTGTCGGCTGTGATCGCCGCGGGCGCGTGCCTGCTCACCGGGCTGCTGACATGTGCCGCCGTGGCCGTGATCGGCTGGCTGGCCGCGACCTTCGGTGGTGCGTCCGGAGCGATCCGTGCGGGTGCGTCGGCCTGGCTGGTCGCTCACAAGGCCGGTGTGACGCTCGGCAGTGGTTCGATCACGATCGCGCCGCTCGGGCTGACCCTGTTCCTCGGCTGGTGCCTGTACCGCGGTGGCAAGTCCGCAGCCCGGAACAGTGGCGCGGACCGGACCAAGGACCTGATTGTGCTGTCCGGCACATTCGCCCTCGTCTACGGCCTGGCCGCACTGGTCATCGCCCTGCTCACGGCTGACGGCTCCCTGCGGGTCTCTCCGCTGTCCGCGTTCCTCGGAGCGGCATCGCTGGCTTTCGTTGCCGGGGCCGTCGGCGTACTGGTCGAGTCCGGTGTGGCTGAGGACCTCGCCGACGCGACTCCGAACGGGCTGCGGGACGCCGTGCCGGCTGCGCTCTCCGCCGTACTGACTGTGATCGCGATCGCTTCACTGCTGTACGGCGTACTGCTGGCGATCCACTTCTCCCGGGTCACCGGGATGCTGGAGCTGCTGGACGCCGGGGTGGTCGGGTCGGTGGTGCTGTTCGCGATCTGCCTGATGCTGGTCCCGAACATGATCTTGTACGTCGTTTCGTTCCTGGCCGGGCCCGGATTCCAGCTGGGAGTGGGTACGACGATCGCCCCGACCGGGGTCGACGTGGGGAATCTGCCTGCGCTCCCGCTGCTGGCCGCCGTACCTGCGGATGGCGCTACGCCGACGTACCTGCTCGCGCTGACCGCTCTGGTGCCGCTGGTGGCTGGTGTGGTCGCTGGGCTCGTTGTGGCTCGGCGCGGGCTGGCGGACGAGGATTCCGACGCGCTCGGGTGGGACGCGTTCGCGCTGCGGGGCGGTATGGCGGCTCTGCTCGCCGGTGTCATGCTCTACGTGCTCATGGCGCTGTCGGGCGGCTCGGCTGGGCCAGGGCGGATGTCGGCCGTGGGGATCCCGGCCGCGCTGCCGGCGGCCGGCGTACTGGCTGCCGGGATGGCGATCGGGGCCTCGATCACGGCCGCGCTGGTCGCCTCCCGCCGACCGGCTGACGGCGAGGCCGACGCCGGGCGATAAGCTTCGGGCCGTGACAGACCCGGTTGCGCCCACTCCCGAACCTGCGCGGCTCGTCGTGCTGATCTCGGGCTCGGGGTCGAACCTGCAGGCCCTCCTGGACGCTGCCGCCGATCCGGCGTACGGCGCCCGGGTCGTCGCCGTCGGCGCCGACCGCGAGGGGATCGCCGGGCTGGACCGGGCCGCCGCGGCCGGGGTGCCGACCTTCGTGCACAAGGTCAAGGACTACCCCGAGCGCGCCGACTGGGACCGGGCGCTGACCAAGTCGGTGGCGGAGTACAAGCCGGACCTGGTCGTCTCGGCCGGGTTCCTGAAGCTGGTCGGCGACGACTTCCTGGCCGCCTTCGGCGACCGGTACATCAACACCCACAACGCGCTGCTGCCCGCCTTCCCCGGCATCCACGGCCCGCGGGACGCGCTCGAGTACGGCGTCAAGGTGGCCGGCGCGACCCTGTTCTTCGTCGACGGCGGGGTCGACACCGGGCCGATCATCGCGCAGGTCGCCGTACCCGTCGAGGACGACGACACCGAAGAAACCCTGACCGAGCGGATCAAGGAGGTCGAACGCCGCCAGCTGGTGGACTGGGTCGGCCGGCTGGTCCGCGACGGCTGGACCATCACCGGACGAAAGGTTCGACTGAAGTGAGCACCGACCGCAGGCCGATCCGCCGGGCGCTGATCAGCGTCTACGACAAGACCGGTCTGGAGGAGCTCGCGTCCGCGCTGCACACTGCCGGTGTGCAGCTGGTGTCGACCGGTTCGACCGCGGCCCGGATCGCGGCAGCCGGTGTGCCGGTGACCAAGGTCGAGGAGCTGACCGGGTTCCCCGAGTGCCTGGACGGCCGGGTCAAGACGCTGCACCCGATGGTGCACGCGGGCCTGCTGGCCGATGTACGTCGTGATGAGCACGTCGAGCAGTTGCGCGAGATGAGGGTCGAGCCGTTCGACCTGCTGGTCAGCAACCTCTACCCGTTCACCGAGACCGTAGCCTCCGGCGCGTCGGTGGACGAGTGCATCGAGCAGATCGACATCGGTGGGCCGTCGATGGTCCGCGGCGCCGCCAAGAACCACGCCAACGTCGCCGTCGTGGTGTCGCCGTTGCGCTACCCGGAGATCGTGGCCGCGCTTGGCGAAGGTGGTTTCTCCTCGGAGCAGCGGCAGCGGTTGGCTGTGGATGCGTTTGTGCACACGGCGTCGTACGACGTGGCCGTCGCGTCCTGGATGGGCAGCGTTGTGAGCGACACGTCCGAGGGATCGGGCTTCCCGGCCTGGGTCGGCGCGACCTGGGAGAAGTCTTCGGTGCTGCGGTACGGCGAGAACCCGCATCAGCCGGCCGCGTTGTACGTGAACGGTCGGGGTGGGCTGGCGGCTGCGGAGCAGCTGCACGGCAAGGAGATGTCGTACAACAACTACGTCGACGCCGACGCTGCTCGTCGTACGGCGTACGACTTCAGTGAACCCGCGGTCGCGATCATCAAGCACGCGAACCCTTGTGGGATCGCGGTCGGGAAGGACATCGCGGAGGCGCATCGGCGCGCCCACGAGTGCGACCCGGTGTCGGCGTACGGCGGAGTGATCGCGACCAACGCGCCCGTGTCCGTGGACATGGCCAAGCAGGTCGCGGAGATCTTCACCGAGGTGCTGGTCGCGCCCGCCTTCGACGACGGCGCGGTCGAGATCCTGCAGGGCAAGAAGAACATCCGGCTGCTGGTCGCGCCCGCGGTGTCGACCGCGGAGAAGGTCGAGATGCGGGCGGTCAGTGGTGGATTGCTGCTGCAGCACACCGACCGCTTCCAGGCGCCTGGGGACGACCCGTCGTCCTGGCAGCTAGCCGCTGGTGAGGCCGCCTCGCCGGAGGTGCTCGCCGACCTCGCGTTTGCGTGGAAGGCGTGCCGGGCGGTGAAGTCGAACGCGATCCTCCTCGCCTCCGGTGGTGCCTCGGTCGGCGTCGGCATGGGTCAGGTCAACCGCGTCGACTCCTGCCGCCTCGCCGTCTCGCGCGCCGGCGAGCGGGCCGCCGGCTCGGTCGCTGCGTCCGATGCGTTCTTCCCGTTCCCTGACGGTCTCGAAGTCCTCATCGAAGGCGGCGTCAAGGCAGTCGTCCAGCCCGGCGGCTCCATCCGCGACGAGGCCGCGATCGAGGTCGCTACCAAGGCCGGCATCACCATGTACTTCACGGGGACTCGGCACTTCTTCCACTGACCGTGGTCTGACCCACGCGTGCTACGCCGGGGCTCCTATGTCGCCCCGGCTACGCGCCCTCCCGCCCGCCGTACCCAGCGGACCACCGCCCGTCCGCGGTCTCGGCGCGCGTCCTCGAAATACGTCCGTCGATTGCTGTCGGATCGGACCTCAGGCAGTCGTAGCAGGGGTGAGAGGCTGCCCACGAGGGGCACCCGTCGTACCCGAGGAGGCCATCATGACTGCTACCTATACCTTCGACGTCTTTTCAACGCTCGACGGCTTCGGGGCTCATACCGGTGACTGGGGTGGTTACTGGGGCAAGCAAGGACCTGAGTTTCTCGAGCAGCGGTTTGCCTTGTACGGCGAGGCGCATCGCATGGTGTTCGGGGCCAACACATACCGGGCGCACGCGGAGATGCTTGCCGCGAGCACCGAAGATTCCGAGGTGCACGACCCGTGGGTCACCCGGATGTACAACCTGCCGGCGACGGTGGTGTCGAGCACGCTGCAGGCGCCGCTCGACTGGCCGGATGCGACCGTCGTGAGTGGCGATCCGGTCGAGATCGTTGCCCGGCTCAAGGAAGAGTCCGACGTGCCGTTGCGGTCGCACGGCAGTCTGTCGCTGAACCGGGCGTTGATGGCTGCCGGGCTGGTCGATCGCGTCCACGTGACGCTGTTCCCGGTGATCGCCGGACAGACCGGGGCGGACCCGATCTTCCAGGGTGCCGCCGACTTCGACCTCGAGCTGATCGAGAGCCGGACCCTCGACGGCAACACCCAAGAGCTCATCTACCGCCCAACCCTGCACTAGCCCAACGGGAGACGGTACGTGCGCTCCTCGCCGTACGAGACGAACCCGAGCCGCTGCAGGATCGGCGAGCTGGTGGTGGTGCGGCCCTGGGTGAGGGTCATCGTGGCGCCGTGCTCGGCGGCGTACCTCAGGCGAGCGGCAACCAGCGCGCGGTAGACGCCGCGGCCGCGGTACTCCTCGAGTACGGCGCCGCCCCAAAGCCGGGCCACGCCGTCGACGATGTCGACGGCTGCGACTGCGGCAGGCGTGCCGTCGAGGTAGGCGACGACGGCCCCTCCGGTCCCCGCCGCGTGCGAGTCGCGGTAGGCGGCCGCCCGCCGGGCGAGTTCGTCGTCGGAGGCCAGGCTGCCGCCGAAGACCGCGACCCCGACACGGTTGAGGTCACGGGCGACCTCCGGTGTAGTCGGCCACCGCACTTCGAGCCCAGGTACGTCGGGCGCCTTCACGTCGGCTGGCAACGGCATCGCGAGGACGTCTCCGGTGTCGACCAGTTCAGCGCCGTACCCGAGCAGCGCGTCCTCCAAGCCGTCGGGCGCGCTGAGCCGCACATAGACACCAGCTGCCGGCAGCCCGAACTCAGCGGCCCGCGCCACCACATCCTTCAGTACGGCGTCGGCCGGCCGCGCAGACCGTACCCACTGCACCTGCAGCGGGTCGGGGAACCGGTCCGGGAACCGCACCAGCCGGTACTCCGCGGTCTCCACCACCTCGGACCCCTCAGGCTCGAGCACCCACGCGTCACTAGCCGCCGCCACTGTCCCCAAATCAAGCATGCCCGGACGCTACCCGCCCATCGGCGCGGCGGTGTGAACCCCGCGCCTGCTCAGCGCGACGGTGAGAAGGTTTGGCGGTAGGAGAGTTGGTGGCCGTTGTCGCGGGTTTGGCCGTCGGGGTGCCAGCCGGTGGATTCGTAGAAGCGTTGGCCCTGGGGGTAGTTGGCGAGGGTCCACAGGATTGCTTCGGGGTAGGCGGCGGCCAGCGCCTCGAGGGCGGTGTGCATGAGGGCGGTGCCGACGCCGGTGCGCCAGTACGGCGGATCGACGGCGATCGTGTCGAGTTCGCCGAGCTGAGGATCGACGGGGTCGCGGCTCGGGCCGATCCCGGTGAACCCGGCGATGACGCCGTCCCGCTCGGCAACCCACCAGCTGCCGGCAGTCAGATCGCCGGCCCAGCGGGCGATCCGGGCGTCGTCGAGGACAGCCGGGGGCATCAGCTCACCGAACCCCGCGTTCCACGAGTCGACGTAGACCTGCGTGATCCGCGGGGCGTCTTCGACCAGGGCCGGGCGGATCGCGAGGCTCATGGGGTCAGTTCGGGACGATGAGGCCGAGGGTGGCGATCGCGGCGCCTACGGCGACCAGGAGAGCGGTGTCGAACATGCGGCCGCGGACGTGCAGCAGGCCGGCAGCGGTGTCGGAGAGGGTGGCGCGGAGCAGGCCGGCCAGGAAGACGCCGCCGGCGAAGATCAGCACGCCGTTGCGCCAGTTGTAGAAGGTGAGTACGACGAGACCGGTGGCGCCCACCAGCAGGGACAGAACCAGAGGCCACTCACTCCGCCGCTGAGCCTCCCCCGCCATCAGCACGCCACACCCACGTCAGCCACCATGCCGTGCGTCTGGGCGGTCACTGGGTGAGGCTCGATTCGGCGGCTTCTACTACGTTGGTGAGGAGCATGGCGCGGGTCATCGGGCCGATGCCGCCGGGCATCGGGGCGATCCAGGCGGCCTGCTCGCGGGCGGCCGGGTCGATGTCACCGACGATCTTGCCCTCGGGGCTGCGGCTGGTGCCGACGTCCAGCAGGACGGCGCCAGGCTTGACCATGTCAGCCGTGATCAGGCCGGCCGACCCGGCCGCGGCGATCACGATGTCGCCGGTGCGGACGACGCCGGCGAGGTCGGTGGTGCCGGTGTGGCACTGGGTCACGGTCGCGTTCTCGGACTTGCGGGTGAACAGCAGGCCCATCGGCCGCCCCGCGGTGACGCCGCGGCCGACGACGACCACGTGGGCTCCGGCGATCGGAACGTCGTACCGGCGGAGGATCTCCACGCAGCCCTTCGGGGTGCACGGGAGCGGGCCGTCCTGGCCGAGGACGAGCTTGCCGAGGCTGACCGGGTGCAGGCCGTCGGCGTCCTTGGCCGGGTCGATCAGGCCGAGGATCGCGTTCGTGTCGACGTGCTTGGGCAGCGGGAGCTGGACGATGAAGCCGGTGCAGTCCGGGTTCTCGTTGAGCTCGGTGACCTTTGCGGCGATCTCGTCCTGGGTCGCCTCGGCGGGCAGTTCGACCTGGATGGACGCGATGCCGACCGCCGCGCAGTCGCGGTGCTTGCCGGCCACGTACGCCCGGCTGCCCGGGTCGTCCCCGACCAGGATCGTGCCGAGCCCGGGCACCACACCCTGCTCGGCCAGCTTCGCGACCCGGACCTTCAACTCGTCCTTGATCGCCGCCGCCGTCGCCTTGCCGTCCAAAATCTGCGCCGTCACGACGACGAGTCTGCCACGTGCGCCGGGCAGGTCCGGCGGGCACCCGCCGGACCTTCGCCGTCGCCTCAGGTGGTGAGGTCGTAGACGGTGGTGTTGCCCACGTCGCGGCGGTGTAGGTGGATTCGACCCAGGACTGGATCTCGGATGTTGCGGAGGAGGAACCGCCGCCTTGGCCGCCGGAGAGGTAGTAGGTGAGCTTGCCTTCGGCCACCCACTGTTTGAACTGGGCGAGGGTCGGCGCGTCGTCGGTGCGGCTGAAGCCGCCGATGCCGATGACGGAGCTGCCGGTGGAGAGCTCAAGGCTGGCCGCGGTCTGGGAAGCCACTGACAGCCGCTGCCCACGTGGTCGTGGTCTTGGACAGTAGCTCAGCGCTGCTGCTTGGGCCGGACGTCGGGATGGATCCGCTGTGAGTCTGCGCGCCGTCGCAGCTGCGTACGCCGGACTGCCCAATCCGAGCGACACCACCAGAGCGAGCACCAGCGCCGGAGCCATCCGTCCCGCCCGCCGCCCGAACAGCGCCAGCGCCGCACCAACCACACCAGCACCCAGTACGGCGTACTTCAGCCACGGCACGAAGTCCGGCGTACGCGTCAGCAACTCGTAGTCCCACGCACCAGTTGCCGGCGCCATCACAGCGCCGCAATCAGGTACACCAGCGCAAACGCCGGCAGCACCAGGAACGCCAGCATCATCTTCGTCAGGAACGCGAACCCGATCGCCGCCCCGGCCAGCGCCAGCCACCGGGCCGACGCCTTCTCCAATGACCGGACGACGAAGTACGCCGCCCCACGGCCGCGATCTCCATGAACGCCTGCGGAGCCAGCACGGTGAAGCTGTTGAACCCGAACAGCCGGGCGAACGCGGTCGCGACCCAGAGCGCAGCCGGCGGCTTGTCGACCGTGATCGCGTTCCCCGCCTGTGCGGACTTACTGGAGACGATGGCAGTCGGGACGGCGACGGCCCTGGGCGGCTCCTGGGAGGTCCCTGTGAGCCGGGAATGCCGCCGCTCTTGCCGTGGTTGGGCGAGGTAGTTTAGTCTTTAACTACCCGAGCAAGGAGAACGCCATGCCCGCCGTGACCGTCAGCGACATCACCGTGCTGCCCCGCATCCACCAGCCGGACCCGGCCGTCGCGACCGAGCGCGCGGTTCGCTCGGTGACCTCGGCCCCCAGCGGCTACGAGGGTGAGGGCTTCCCGGTCCGGCGCGCGTTCGCCGGTGTCGACCTGCGCGACCTCGACCCGTTCATCCACATGGACCAGATGGGTGAGGTGGAGTACGCGCCGGGCGAGCCGAAGGGCACCCCGTGGCACCCGCACCGTGGGTTCGAGACCGTCACGTACATGCTCGACGGGATCATGGAGCACCAGGACTCCAACGGCGGTGGCGGTGTGATCTCGAACGGCGACACCCAGTGGATGACGGCCGGTTCGGGCCTGCTGCACATCGAGACCCCGCCGGAGCACCTGGTGCTGAGCGGCGGCCTGTTCCACGGCATCCAGCTCTGGGTGAACCTGCCGAAGGCGCAGAAGTGGGCCCCGCCGCGCTACCAGGACATCCGCGGCGGCGACTCGGCGCTGCTGTCCACGCCGGACGGCGGCGCGCTGATCCGGGTGATCGCGGGCTCGGTCGACGGCCATGACGGTCCCGGCTCGACCCACACGCCGATCACGCTGGTGCACGCGACGGTCAGCCCGGGCGCCGAGATGGTCCTGCCGTGGCAGCCCGACTACAACGCGCTCGTCTACGTCCTCGCCGGCCAGGGCACCGTCGGCGCCGAGCACCGCCCGATCCGCAAGGGCCAGCTCGCCGTCTTCGGCCCGGGCGACACGATCCGTACGGCGGCCGGCACGTCGCAGCCGCAGGCCGAGCCGAACCTCGAGGTCCTCGTCCTCGGCGGCCGCCCGATCCGGGAGCCGGTCGCGATGGCCGGGCCGTTCGTCATGAACACCCGCGCCGAGGTGATCCAGGCCTTCGAGGACTTCCAGGCCGGCAAGCTCGGCAGCATCCCCGCGGTGCACGGCGCGCCGACGGAACTGCGCAGTACCGAATAGCCCCGACCTGGACATCCGGTAACCCCGGATCTACCTTGCGAGCAAGGGGAAACGGGGTTACAGGGGGTTCATCATGGCGCGTTTCCGCAAGCTCGCGCTCATCGTGTCCGCGGTGGCACTGACCGTCGCCGCGGCCGCACCGTTCCCGGCGTCCATCCCGCTGCCGAACGACTTCCAGCCCGAGGGGATCGCCACCGGGCCGAGGGCAACGTTCTACGCCGGGTCGCTCACCACCGGTGACATCTACAGGGGCAGTCTGCGCACCGGAAAGGGCTCGATCTTCGTCGACGCGCCGCCGGGGCGGTCGGCCGTCGGCATGAAGGTCGAGGGGAAACGACTCTGGGTGGCCGGTGGACCGACCGGTCATGCCTACGTCTACAGCACCCGCACCGGCAGGACGATCAAGGATCTGGTGCTGAACAGCACGTCGGAGGCCTTGATCAACGACGTGGCGGTGACCAAGCACGCGGCGTACTTCACCGACACCTTCCACCCGGTGGTCTACAAGGTCCCGATCGGGAAGCACGGCCGGATCGGTGCGCCGCAGACGATTCCGCTCAGCGGCCCGGCGGCCGTGATCGGGGAGTTCCCGAACCTGAATGGGATCGACGCGACCCGGGACGGCAAGTACCTGATCCTGGGGCACTCCTCGCGCGGCGCGCTGTACCTGGTGAACCCGCGGACCGGCTCGAGCCGGCTGATCGAGATCACCGGCGGGACGATCACCCCGGGGACGCCGGACGGCATCCTGCTGGACGGCAGAACGCTCTGGGTGGTCGAGAACTTCTCCGAGCGGCTGGTCAAGATCAGGCTCAGCCACGACCTGAAGAGCGGCCGGATCACCGAGATCTTCACGTCCGACCTGTTCCGGATCCCGACCACGGTCGCCGAGTCCGGCAATCGCCTGGCGATCGTGAACGGGCGGTTCGACCTTGGCTTCCCGCCGCCGTTCGGGCCGGGCGCGCCGCCCGGCACCGAGTTCGACGTGGTGCAGATCAAGAAGCCCTGAGGTCAGCCCTCGGGGTAGAAGACGAACAGCGTGCACCCCGCAACCGTCTGCGGGACGTGCGACGACCCGGCCGGGCAGTGGATGAACGACCCGGCCGGGTAGTCGCGGATGCCGTCGTTGAAGACGCCGTCGACGACGTACACCTCCTCGGGCCCGGGCTCGTGCACGTCGATGCCTTCCCAGCGCGAGCCGGGGTCCATCTCGAGCACGTGCGCTGACGCACCCTGAGGCCCGGTCCACAACGAGCGCAGCCGGATGCCGGGGAAGAGCTCGCGGACCGGAGTGTCCGCCACAGCAGTGAATTCGAAGTTGTCCACAGCCCGATCATCGGCTGTCCACAGGCTTTCCCACAGCGTCTGGATAGTCGTGGTCAGGTACTTTTAAGCCATGCATCGCGTCGTCGCGCTGGTGAACGGGCCGCAGGCAAGCTTCGAGCTCGGGTGCGCGGCGTCGGTGTTCCGCGGAGATCGGTACCGGTTCAGCGTGTGCACCGAGCGGCCCGGCCCGATCCGGACCACCGAGGGCTTCGACATGCTGGTCCGCTCAGGGCTTCGCGCACTCGATCGGGCCGACACGGTCGTCGTGCCCGGTTGGCTGCCGGTCGAGCGGCAGCCGTCGGAGGCCGTCGTGCGGGCGCTCCAGAAGGCGCATCGGCGTGGCACGCGACTCGTGAGCATCTGCTCGGGAGCGAGAGTGCTCGCGGCGACCGGGCTGCTGGACGGACGCCGGGCCACGACGCACTGGCGGTACGCCGATGAGCTCCAGCGCAGGTTTCCCGCCGTACTCGTGGATCCGGACGTGCTCTACATCGACCACGGTGACGTCGCCACCAGCGCCGGCTCGGGCACCGGGATCGACCTGTGCCTGCAGCTGGTCCGCAACGACTACGGCGCCGCGTACGCCGCGCAGATCGCCCGGCGGATGGTGATGCCGCCGCATCGAGAGGGCGGCCAGGTTCAGTACCGGGTCGAGGAGGCCCAGCAGACCGAGTCGCTGGGCGCGCTGCTCGACTGGGCGACCCAGCATCTCGCCGACCCGCTCACCCTCGACGACCTTGCCGCCCGGATCAGCGTCTCACCGCGGACGCTGGCCCGCCGCTTCGCGGACCAGCTCGGTATCGCGCCCGGCCAGTGGCTGCTCGCCCAGCGCATCGCCCGCACCCGAGCCCTCCTGGAAGACACCGACCTCCCGGTCGAGACAATCGCCACCCGCGTCGGCCTCTCCTCCGCCACCAACCTCCGCCGCCGCTTCCACACCGCTCTCCGAACGACGCCGAGCGCCTACCGCCGCGCGTTCAGAGCTCAGAAGTCGCCGGAGTTGTCGAGGTCGATGTAGTTCGCGATGCGCGGGTCGTCTGGGTCGGCGCCGTACGCCTCGACGAAGTGGCGGGCGGCGGGGAGGCGGCCGTACTGGGGGTTGAGGGTGCCGGAGAGGCTCTTGAACATCAGCGCGAGGTCGAGGTAGCGGTCGCCCGTGCCGAGCCGGCTGAGGTCGAGGACGCCGGCGAAGCGCAGGGTCGCCGGGTCGATGAAGACGTTGGGCGCGCAGTAGTCGCCATGGGTCACGGCCTCGGTCTTGCCCGGGAACGGCGAGTCGAAGGGGCAGTCGATCAGCTCGTCGAGCGCACGCAGGCCATCGGCCAGAGCAGAGAGCACGGCCGGACGGTCGGCGGCTGGCCAGTCCTGGGAGGCGTCGCGGCCGGACAGTTCCGTGGTCAGCAGCCAGTTGTTGCCTCGGTCAACGATCTGTGGGCACGGGAACCCGGTCGAGCCCAGCCAGGCGAGCCGGTCGGCCTCGTCGTCGACGCCCGGGCCGGCCTTGTAGAACAGCTGTTCCGAGTGGCGGTCCAGCCGGACCACGGTCGCCCCGGACATGCCGAGGTGGATCGGCTCGGCGCTGTGTGCGCCGAACCGATCCACGAGTGCGTTCAGGTCCACTCAGCGAAGGTTACGGTGCAACGCCTTGATCAGCTCGCCATTTTCGGTGTCACCGTCGAGCGACCAGATCATCGCGCCGCCCAGCTTGCGCTCCGAGACGTACTGCGCCTTGCGCTTCATCTCGACCGGGTCGTCCCAGGTCCAGAACGTCGTACCGTCGAACAGCCAGGCGAATCCGGCCTTCTCGTCGCGGTGGACGGTGAAGCCGGCCAGCTTCGCCTTGAGCAGCCGGTAGTCCTCGTAGCCGGCCTCGTAGGTCGCCGGCGCCGGGCCGGTGGCCGGCTGGAACAGGCCGTTGTTCTGGTTCGTCACGCCGGTCCAGCCGCGGGAGTAGAACGGCACGCCCATCACGAGCTTGCCGCGCGGCGCACCGCGGGACAGGTAGGCGTCGATCGTCACCTGCGAGCTGAACTCGGCGGCCGACGGGTCGCCGGCCGGGCCGTCGATCGCGGACTGCTGGTTGGTGATCGGGTCCCACGAGCCGTGGTAGTCGTAGCCCTGCGTGGTGCCGAAGGTCAGGTCCTTGAACAGCTTCCCGACCTCGAACCCGCGGTCCACCTGCACCGGGTCGGCCGGCAGGAACGCCGTCAGGTTGTAGCGGTTGGGCCACGACAGCCGGTCGAGCTGCCTGCGGTACTCGCGGACCAGCGCGGTGAAGTTCTGCTTGTCCTCGGGACGCACCACGTTGCCCGGGTTGCCCTCGCTGGCCGGCCACTCCCAGTCCAGGTCGATCCCGTCGAAGACACCCTTCGCGGCGCCGGCGGGCAGGCCGGGGATGTTGCCCTTCAGCCACAGGTCCAGGCAGGACTTCACGTGCGCGGCCCGCGACTCCGGCGTCAGGGCCGCATCGGAGAAGTACTTCGAGCCGGTCCAGCCGCCCAGCGAGATGCTGATCCGCAGCTTCGGGAACCTCTGCTTCAGCTGCTTGAGCTGGTTGAGGTTGCCGTTCAGTGCCTGTCCCGGCTCGTCTGCCTTGCCGCTGACGCTCTGCTCGGCGGTGAACGGCCGCTGGTAGTCGGCCCACGGATCGCTGCTGATGCAGGTCCCGTGCTCGTCGACGAATCCGAACGCGTAGTTGATGTGGGTCAGCCGCTCGGCTGTCCCGTTCTTCACCAGATCGCTGACCAGGAAGTTCCGGTCGTACCCACTCCAGTTGGTGTAGTACCCCACTACTCGCTTGCTGCTGTGTGCTTCGGCCGGTACGGCGGTCAACCCCGCGAGCACCGTGGCAGCCGCCACCAGCAACCCCACACTCCGACGCTTCATCTGACTCCCCATCGGGCGGTCCAGGTAACCAAGTGGCGCCGACTCTAGGTCTCCTCCGACGATTTACGCAATGACTCTGCTGAAAGATTGTCAGGAAAGTTTCCTACCTGTTCCGGAAGTAGTGCTCCTTCTCGAGGTCGGCGATCAGCCCCGGGTGGGTCGGATGCCAGTCGAGCAGCTTCTCGGTCCGGGCGTCCCGCTGGAGGGTGTCGAGCCGAGTCACGTCGTTCTCGCGACCCGGGCGGGCGACCGCAGCCGCCTGGTCGCGGACTTCCGCAAGTACGCCGAAGCTCTGCTGCGACCTGACGAGTAGGGTCGCGGGCATGACGAGTGTGCGTGCGGACCTGGCGCCGTCGGGCGTCCTGCGGGCGTCCATCAACCTGGGCAACCCGGTGCTGGCCCAAGGCGCCCCGGCGGAGCCGGCCGGGGTGACCGTCGACATCGCGCGCGAGATCGCTCGCCGGCTCGAGGTGCCGCTGGAACTGGTCTGTTTCGACGCGGCCCGCAAGTCCTTCGAGGCGCTCACCACCGGCCAGGCCGACATCTGCTTCCTCGCGATCGAGCCCGCCCGGGCCGACCAGGTCGCCTTCACCGCGCCGTACGTGATCATCGAAGGCGTCTTCGCCGTACGGCGGGACTCCGGCCTGGAGACCCTGGCCGACGTCGATCGGGACGGTGTCCGGATCGGGGTGAAGCGTGGTTCGGCGTACGACCTGTACCTGACCCGCACGGTGCAGCACGCGACCGTCGTCCGCGGCGACGAGGGCACCGACATCTTCCTGGCCGAGGACCTGGAGGCGGCCGCCGGCATCCGCCAGCCCGTCAGCCAGTTCGTCGCCGAGCACCCCGAGGTGCGGCTGATCGACGAGCGGTTCATGGAGATCCGGCAGGCTGTCGGCACCACCAAGGACCGGCACCCCGACACCGTGGCCTACCTGCGCGCCGTGGTCGAGGACCTCAAGTCGAACGGCTTCGTCGCCGACTCCCTGATCCGCTCCCACCAGCCCGACGCCGCGGTCGCCCCGTCCGCCTAGCGCCGACTGCCTGATCGGGCAGCGATCTTTGCAGCTTCATGCCAAGGCAGGGGCTTCGCGCAACCATTTGGTCTGGTCCGGACATCTAACGGTGAGTGGCAGATCGGCTCCGCTGTGTGAGGCGGCCGATCCGCCAACGTGAGGACAACCGAAACGGGAGGGACTCATCGTGCGATCCACCAACCGATCGCGGCGCTTCGGCCTGGCCGTCGCCGCGATCGCAGCCGTGAGCGTCGGGCTATCCGGCCTGGCTCAGGCATCACCACCGCCGGACCAGCTCAAAACCCACGCCGCCAAGGCGAAGGCCGCCGACCAGCACGTCACGCTGGTCACCGGCGACCGGGTGACCCTGTACGGCGGCGACCCGTCCCAGGCCGCCGTCGAGCCGGGCCCCGGACGCGACAACATCACCTTCAGCACCCACCGCACCAAGGAGCACCTGTACGTCGTCCCATCCGACGTCCAGGACCAGGTCGTCAGCGGCCGTCTCGACCGCCGGCTGTTCGACGTGACCGGCCTGATCAAGGACGGGTACGACGACAAGTCGTCCAAGGCGATCCCGGTCGTCGTGACCTATGCGGGCAAGGCCCAAGCGCGCTCGGCCGCGCCGGGAGCGACGGTGACCCGCCAGCTGCCGGTCGTGAACGGTGCCGCGATGAAGGTGGACAAGGCCAAGGCCGGGTCCTTCCTGACCGGGGTCACCTCGGCGCGGTCGGCCGCGGGAGTGCAGAAGGTCTGGCTGGACGGCAAGCGCGAGATCAGCCTCGACCAGTCGGTGCCGCAGATCGGCGCGCCCGCCGCCTGGCAGGCCGGGTACACCGGCAAGGGCGTCTCGGTCGCCGTACTCGACACGGGCATCGACAAGTCGCACCCCGACCTGGCCAGCCAGGTCGCCGGCGCGAAGAACTTCACCGAGGAGTCCGACGAGGACCTGGTCGGCCACGGCACCCACGTCGCCTCGACGATCGCCGGCACAGCGGCCGCCTCCAACGGCAAGTACAAGGGCGTCGCGCCGGACGCCAAGCTGTACGACGGCAAGGTCTGCGAGCTGGGCGGTTGCCCCGAGTCCGCGATCCTCGGCGGCATGGAGTGGGCCGCGAACGAGGTGAAGGCGAAGGTCGTCAACCTCAGCCTCGGCGGCACCGACACCCCGGAGGTGGACCCGCTCGAGGAGGCCGTCAACCGGCTGACCGCGCAGACCGGCACGCTGTTCGTGATCGCGGCCGGCAACGACGGCCCGGGTGAGAGCACGGTCGGTTCGCCCGGCAGCGCCGACGCCGCGCTGACCGTCGGCGCAGTCGACAAGCAGGACAAGCTGGCCGAGTTCTCCAGCCGCGGCCCGCGGGTCGGCGACGGCGCGGTCAAGCCGGACGTCACTGCGCCGGGTGTCGCGATCGTCGCGGCCAAGGCGAAGAAGTCGGTCATCGGCACCCCGGTCGGCGACCAGTACCTGATGCTCGACGGCACATCGATGGCCACCCCGCACACCGCGGGAGCGGCGGCCCTGCTGGCCCAGGAGCACCCGAACTGGAATGCCGGTGAGCTCAAGGGCGCGCTGATGGCGTCGGCGAAGCCGGCCGCCGACCAGAGCGCCTTCGAGCAGGGCGCCGGCCGGATCGACGTGGCCAAGGGCATCAAGCAGTCCGTGATCGCCGAACCGGGCAGCGTATCGTTCGGTACGGCGCTCTGGCCGCACGACGACGACACCCCGGTCACCAAGACGCTGACCTACCGCAACCTCGGTGACCAGCCGGTGACGCTCGACCTGACCGCGACCCTGAACGGTCCGGACGGCGCGCCCGCTCCGGCCGATGCGCTGAAGCTCAGCGCGACCACCGTCACCGTCCCGGCCGGTGGGACCGCGTCGGTGCAGGCGACGTCGAACACGAAGCACAGCGGTCCGGACGGCGGCTACTCCGGCCGGATCACCGCGACCCGCGGCGACACCACGGTCCAGTCGGCGATCGGGGTGAACAAGGAGAAGGAGAGCTACGAGCTCACCATCAACAGCGTCGGCGTGGACGGCAAGCCGGCCGCACCGTCCGGGCTGGTGTTCGGTATCGACTCCAACCTGTTCACCTTCTTCGGCACCGCGACGGCCAAGTACCGGTTGCCGAAGGGTGAGTACCTCGTGCAGGGCGACCAGTTCGTCGAGCGGCCCGGCGGCGAGGAGGTCGACATCTACTCGCTCGTCCAGCCGAGCATCAAGCTGACCGAGAACACCGCGGTCACCCTGGATGCGCGGACCGCGAAGCCGGTCAAGGTCACAGTGCCGCAGGCCGACGCCGCGGTCGCGGTCGCCGATGTCGGCTACGACCGGACCTCGCCGGACGGGATGCGTGGGCTGAGCTCGTCGGCCTTGCTGTTCGACTTCACCGGTGTGCACACCGCGCAGGTCGGCGCGGCGCTGCCGCCGGAGCAGATGACCGGCCACGTCGCCTCGCAGTGGGCGAAGCCGGGCGAGAACGGGTCGTTCGCGAACTCGCCGTACCTGTACGGGCAGGTCGACTCGACGCCAGGTCGCCTCCCGACCGGTTTCGTTCGCGACATCAAGGCGAAGGAACTCGCCGTGGTCGAGCAGCGCATCAACGCGACCTCGGACCGGCAGGTCGAGCGGACCGTGCACGGCCGGGCGCCGTACATGGGTGGATCCTGGGCGATCATCCTGCCGTACGACGTCCCGGTGAGCACGAAGCTGTTCGCCGACGACAAGCCGGCCACCTGGCAGACGGTTGCCGAGGAGGTCGAGCCGAGCCCGGACCCGGAGGACCCGTTCCCGATCACGATCAGCCGGCTGAGCTCGCCGGACCGTGAGTACAAGGCGGGCAAAACGTACCGGGAGCGGTACAACGCGGTCGCGTTCACGTCGACGCCGGAGGTTGCGGTCCGGGTGGGCGACGGGCTGCTGCTGTCGGCCTTCTCGCTGTCGGATGCCGATGGCAACAAGGGCTTCGGGGTGATGGACACCCAGTCCAGCAAGCTGCTCCGGGACGGGCAGGTCGTCGCCGAGTCGCCGTACTTCGGCTACGTCGAGACGACCGGCCTGCCGGCGGAGAAGGCGACGTACACGCTGGAGTCCTCGCAGACGCGGCCGTCGTACTCGACGTTCAGCACCAGGACCGACCTGAAGTGGACGTTCACCTCGGGCGAGACGGCCGAGGAGACGCTGCTGCCGATGCTCGGGGTGCGGTTCCAGCCGAAGGTGAACAGCCACAACGTCGCCGAGCGCAAGCCGGTGACCGTGCTGCCGGTCGTCGTCGACGCCCAGCCGGGCGCCACCCTGCCGGGCATCAAGAAGCTGGAGATCCAGGTCTCCGGTGACGACGGCAAGACCTGGCAGAAGGCCGCGGTCGCGCCGACCGGCAAGGGCGTCTACAAGGCGATCTTCGCGACCCCGAAGGACGCCAAGTCGGTGTCGCTGAAGGCTCACCTGATCGATGCCCAGGGCAACGTCACCGACCAGACCGTGATCGGCGCCTACTCGATCGGATGACGAATCCCTGACGGGCAGAGAAGAAAGGACTGGCAGGCACCGCGGTCGTCACGGCCGCGGTGCTTGCCGTGTCGCTGACCGGTCGCGGCGCGGCGCAGGCCGCGCGCAGGTGATGTCGCTGCGCTCGGTGGTCACCGACCGAGCCGGCAACCCCGCCACACAGACGGTGCTCAACGCTTACCCGCTCCGCTGAAACAGCAGAACCCCCGGGGAGGCGCTCCCCGGGGGTTCTCGGTGGTGTGGGTCAGCCGATGAGGCCGAGGGTCTTGACGGCGTCGCGTTCTTCGGCGAGCTCGGTGGTGCTGGCGTTGATGCGGGTGCGGGAGAAGTCGTTGATGTCCAGGCCCTGGACGATCTCCCAGTTGCCGTCCTTGGTGGTGACCGGGAAGGAGGAGATCAGGCCCTCGGGGACGTCGTACGAGCCGTCGGAGACGACCGCCATCGACAGCCAGTCGCCGTCGGCCGAGCCGCGCAGCCAGTCGCGGGTGTGGTCGATGGTCGCCGCCGCCGCGGACGCCGCCGAGGACGCGCCGCGGGCCTCGATGATCGCCGCGCCGCGCTTCTGCACGGTCGGGATGAAGTCGCTCTCCAGCCACGCCTGGTCGTTCACGACCTCGGCCGCGTTCTTGCCGGCCACCTCGGCGTGGAAGATGTCCGGGTACTGGGTCGCGGAGTGGTTGCCCCAGATCGTCATCTTCTTCAGGTCGGTGACGTGCACGCCGGCCTTCTTCGCCAGCTGGGCCAGCGCGCGGTTGTGGTCCAGCCGGGTCAGCGCGGAGAACCGCTCGGCCGGGATGTCCGGGGCGTTGCTCTTCGCGATCAGCGCGTTGGTGTTGGCCGGGTTGCCGGTCACGGTGATCCGGATGTCGTCCGCGGCGTGCTCGTTCAGCGCCTTGCCCTGGACGGTGAAGATCGCGCCGTTCGCCTCCAGCAGGTCGCCGCGCTCCATCCCCTTGGTCCGCGGCCGGGCGCCGACCAGCAGCGCCACGTTCGCGCCGTCGAAGATCACGTTCGGGTCGTCGCCGATCTCCACTCCGGCCAGGGTCGGGAAGGCCGAGTCGTCGAGCTCCATCACGACCCCCTCGAGCGCCTTCAGCGCCGGGGCGATCTCCAGCAGCCGCAGCTCCACCGGCGTGTCCGGGCCGAGCAGCGCACCGCTCGCGATCCGGAACAGCAGGCTGTAGCCGATCTGTCCAGCGGCCCCGGTAACGGCCACCTTCACCGGTGTAGTGCTCACGACACGCTCCTCGAACTCTTGTGACAGTGTGCTTCGGACGCTAGCAAGCCCCGCGCGTGCTACCAACGCTGGGGGACCCACGACTTGCTCACAGTGCGGGGAATCGTTCACCGTGCGGACATCGGGAGGTCTTCGCAGTATCCAAGGGTGTCTTCCAGTTCCTGACACGTAAGGAGAACCACATGAAGCGAACGGTGCTGCCCCGCCGATTCGTCCCGGCCGCCGCGTCGGCGCTCGCCGTCGCCGCGGCCGTGCTGGTCCCGCAGGCGATGCCCACGTCGGCCCCGGCCGCCGACCCGGCTGCCCAGTCCGCCGCCAAGCACCGCGACGACTTCGTCATCGTCGGGCACCGGGGTGCTTCCGGATACCGGCCGGAGCACACGTTGGCGTCGTACGAGCTGGCGGCCCGGATGGGCGCCGACTACATCGAGCCGGACCTGGTGATCACCAAGGACCGGGTGCTGGTCGCCCGGCACGAGCCGGAGATCGGCGGTACGACGGACGTCGCGGCGCACCCGGAGTTCGCCGGCCGGAAGAAGACCAAGCAGCTCGACGGGGTCGCGGTGACCGGCTGGTTCGCCGAGGACTTCACGCTGGCCGAGCTGCGCACGCTGCGGGCCAAGGAGCGGATCCCGGCGGTCCGGCAGCACAACACCGTGTTCGACGGCCGCTACCAGGTCCCGACCCTGCAGGAGGTCATCGACCTGAGCCGCCGGCTGTCCCGCGAGCTCGACCGGCCGATCGGCATCTACCCGGAGACCAAGCACCCGACGTACTTCCAGCAGCAGGGCCTGGCGCTCGAGCCGGAGCTGGTGAAGACGCTGAACCGCAACGGCCTGAACCGTCCGGACGCGAAGGTGTTCGTCCAGTCCTTCGAGGTGTCCAACCTGAAGGCCCTGCGCAAGCAACTCCGCGTCCCGCTCGTCCAGCTGACCAGCTCGTCCGGAGCGCCGTACGACTTCGTGGTCGCCGGGGACAAGCGGACGTACGCCGACATCGTGAGTGCGAGCGGCTTGCGCGAGGTCGCGACGTACGCCAAGGGGCTCGGGCCGGCGAAGGACCAGGTGATCCCGCTGGACGCCACCGGCAAGCTCGGTCAGCCGACTGCGCTGGTCGCCAACGCGCACCGGGCCGGCCTGGTCGTGCACCCGTACACGTTCCGGGTGGAGAACAGCTTCCTGCCGGCGAACTTCGACAGCTCCCCGGTGGCGGCCGAGTCGGGCAACCTGTTCGGCGAGATCGCGGCGTACCGCAAGGCCGGGATCGACGGGCTGTTCACCGACAACACCGACGTCGCGGTGGCCGAGGAGGCCGAGGCGCGCTGAGCGTTCGGTGACAAGATAGGCGGGTGGAACGCAAGGTCGGGTCCGGGACGGCGACCGTCGAGGCCGAGGCCGACGGCACCTTCGTGCTCCGGGTCGATGGCTCGCTGCAGTCGCAGGTCGACCTTGCCGACCCCACCCACCTGGCCTTCGAGTACATGCGGCGGATCGGCGACGTCGTCGATGCCGCCGCACCTCGGCGTCAGCCGGTCGCCGTCGCGCACGTCGGCGGCGCCGGGCTGAGCCTGCCCCGGTACGTCGCGGTGACCCGGCCGCGGTCGCGGCAGGTCGTGCTCGAGCCCGACGAGGACCTGACCGAGTTCGTCCGCGAGGCGCTTCCGCTGCCGAAGCGGTCCGGGATCAAGGTCCGCGGGGTCAGCGGCCGGGCCGGGATCACCGACCTGTACGACGACTCGATGGACCTGCTGATCCTGGACGCGTTCGAGCGTGAGGCCGTCCCGGCGAACCTGGTCACGGCCGAGTTCTTCGCCGAGTGCGCCCGCGTGCTGCGGCCGACCGGCGTGCTGGTGGCCAACCTGATCGACGGGTCGGCCGGCTTGCCGTTCATTCGCCGTACGGCGGCCACGGTCCGCGGAGTCGTCGGCGACGGGCTGGTGCTGGCCGAGCGGAAGGTCCTGCGGGGCAAGGGCTTCGGGAACGTCATCCTGGTCGCGTCACCCCGGCCCGTCCCGGACCTGACCGCGGCCGGCCGGCGGGCGCAACCGCCGTATGACGTCCTCCCGCTGAGCGAGCTGGCCGGCAAAGCAGCCCCACTCACCGACGCCGAAGGCTTCACCACCCCACCGGCCCCCGCCGGCACCTTCCGCCGCTAGTACTCAGGCGGCTGCGCGGGTGCGGGCCGAGCTGATCCGGTCGAGGGCGTCGGCGACCGCGGCACGCTCGTCGAGCGTCGCGCCGATCGCGCGGACCAGCCGGTCCAGGCGGTCGCGCCCGGGCAGGCGAGCACCTTGGAACCACGCCTGGATGGTGGTCCGGGGGATGCCGGTGAGTTGCTCCAGACTGCGCGAGGACCGCGGCCGGGCAAGAGCCGCCAGCGCGGCACCCAGGTCCTGCAGCGTCTCGGCGGTCCGGAGTAGCTCGGCAACGTCCTGCGCATCGCGGACGGCCGTCTCCCAGTGCCGGCGCCAGACCGGAAGGAGCTCGGCCGACACGCCGCATCCGGTCAGGAAGGCCGCAGTGACGTCCCAGGTCGGCAGTTGCTTCCCGCTGGTCGCCCGGACCAGGTGCGCGTGCGAGTAGTGCGCCTGATCAGCGAGCTGCCGGTAGGTGAGCCCGGACTGCTGCCGGACCCGCCGGAGCGCGCCGGCGAACATCTCCGCGTTCATCTAGCCTCCTCGTGATCAAACATAATCCAACATGATCAAACAAGGCAAGTGTCAGGGGTCAAGCTACGATTGAGCAATGTCTGTCGCGAAGGTTGCCGCTCTGACCTACTACCCGGTGAAGGGGCTGGCCGGGGTGTCCGTCGAGCAGTCCGAGGTGGGTCCGGCCGGGCTCCGGCACGACCGGAACTTCATGCTCGTCGAGCCGGACGGGACGTTCCTGAGCCAGCGCGCCCTGCCCGCGATGGCCGCGCTGCGGGCCGAGGTCCTCGACGACGGCGCCGCGCTGCGGTTCTCGGCCGAGGGCGCCCCCGACCTCGAGATCCCGGTGCAGTACGACGGGAAGCGGCGCGACGTCAGCCTGTTCGGGAAGTGGTTCGGCCTGGGCGTCGTACAGGACCCGGCCGCGGACGAGTGGTTCACCGCCCGCCTCGGCAGGCCGGCCGCGCTGGTCCGGGTGACGCCCGAGCACGAGCGCCCCGGGTGGGGTGTGAATCCCGGGCAGACCGGGTTCGGTGACGCGCACGCGCTGCTGATCGCGTCGCTGTCGTCGCTGGACGGCCTGAACGAGCGGATCGTGGAGCATGGCGGCGACGCGATACCGATCAACCGCTTCCGCCCGAACATCGTCGTCTCCGGCTGGCCCGAGCCGCACACCGAGGACCGGGTGCTGCGGATGACGGCCGGCTCGGTGGAGATCGGGTACGCGGCCCGCGCGATCCGGTGCGCGGTGCCGACCGTCGACCAGGCGTCCGGCGAGAAGCGCGGCCCGGAGCCGACCCGGACGCTGGCGACCTACCGCCGGCAGCCGGACTACGGCGGCGGGGTCAGCTTCGGCATGAAGGCCGCGGTCCTTGCCGAGGGCACCCTTCACGTAGGCGATGAGATCCTGGTACACGAATGGCTCCCGGACGGGCCGGATCCGGCGCCGGCCACTCGGTAGCCTGCAGACTCCACCAGTTCGGGGAGTCTGCGCATGCACCGGATTCTGTTGCTGCTGCTGGCACCGATCCGGCGCTCGGGGGCGTTCAGCTTCTTCGGGAACGCCTTGCCGGTGCTCGCCGTACGCGATGACAAGGGGTGGCACCTCGAGCCGGACGTCGGGATCGGTGAGAGCTTCTACAGCGTCGCGGCGGACTTCCGGGTGCGGCTGACGCAGACCGGCAATCTCGTCGTACCGTCGACCGGCGTGACGTCGGACGGTGTCGCGATCGCCAAGCAGGTCAGGGATTTCGCGTGGGCGGCCGGCCCGTTCGTCAGCTCGGACGCGACGTCGCCTGGTGGGGTGAAGGTCCGCACCTGGGCGACGCCGGCCGTCCCGTCGGCCGCCGTAGTCGACGCGCGGACGAAGGCGATGGCCGCGCTCGACGACTTCGGGCGCCGCTTCGGGGCTTACCCGTACGGCGAGCTCGATCTGGTGCTGCACGACGGGTGGAGCACCTTCAGCGGGGATGGAGTACCCGGGTTTCGTGCTGCTGAGTGTGGCGGGAAGTCCGGTCGTGCACGAGGTGGCGCACCAGTGGTGGTACGGGATCATCGGCAACAACGAGTACGCCGATCCCTGGCTGGACGAAGCGTTCGCGACGTACGCCACCGACCTGCACGAAGGCAACCACCGGGTCGGCTGCTGGCCGCGTTCGTTGCCAACCGCAATCACCAACCCGATGTCCTACTGGCAGTCACGGCCAACGTCGTACGGCCCCTACGTCTACACCTACGGCGCCTGCCTACTCCACGACCTGGAACGCCACCTCGGCCCCACCCCCATGGCCCAACTCCTGACCACCTACGCCAAGTCCCACTGGTACGGCGTAACCACCCCCGCCAGCTTCAAGACCGCAGCCCAGTCCGTCACCCCCACCGACCTAACCCCCTTCTGGACGGCATACGGCATTGCCTGAAGGTTCAGCCGACGGTGGTCGGAGTGCCGTGGGTGAGGATGTTCAGGCGGGCGGTCAGACCCGCTTGGGTGAAGGTGGTGGAGAGGTGGTCGGGGCCTTCGGAGAAGTGGGACCAGCCTTCGGTGTGGACGGGGATGATGGTCGCCGTGCCCAGGACGTGGGCGGCTTCTACGGCGGCTTCTGAGGTGAGGGTCAGCGGAGCGCCGTCCATCAGTGGGGTGCGGGCGGCGCCGGCGAACAGGATGGCCACGTCGACGGGGAAGCGGTCGGCGATTTGCTTGACGAGGGCGACGGAGGCGTTGTCGCCGGAGACGTAGACGGTGGGGAGGTCGTCAGCCGTGAGGACGAAGCCGGTGACCACGCCAAGGACGGCTTCGGCGCCTTCCGGGCCGTGCAAAGCCGGTACGGCGGTCACGGTGATCACGCCGCCGTCCGGGCGGGCCAGCTCCACCGACTCCCAAGTCTCCAAACCGCGTACGCCGGGAATCCGTGTCGCGGCTCCCGGCGTCGACAGGACGGTCGGCACCGACGGCAGCAGGTCGCGGCCCGCGTCGTCGAGGTTGTCCTTGTGCTCGTCGTGCGACAGCAGCACGACGTCCACCGGCCCGAGGTCCGCGACCGGCACCGCCGGCCCGATCAGTTTGGTCATCACCCGGCCGGTCGGCAGCACGTACTCCTGCGGCTCGTCGAAGGCGGGATCGGTCAGAAAGGTGAGTCCACCGAGGCTGAACAGCGCGGTCGGGCCGCCGATGTGCGTGATCTTCATACCTCGATCCTCGCGGCCGCCGCACCCATTCACCATTGGCCCGTGAGCCACAGTTCCTGAAGATCGGGCCATACTGGTTCCATGCGTACTGTCGCCGTCTTCGCGTACGACGGGATCAGCCCGTTCCACCTGTCCGTGCCGTGCCTGGTCCTCGGCGACCGCCTCGGCGAACCCTGTGAGTACGACGTCCGCGTCTGCGCCGAGGAACCCGGTCCGCTCCGGACCAACGCCGGCTTCGGGATCTCCGTCGACCACGGCCTCGAGGTGATGGACACGGCCGACCTGGTGATCCTGCCGAGCTGGCATCCGAACCGCGAACCGTCCGCCGTGCTGATCGACGCCATCCAGCGCGCGCACGCCCGCGGTGCAACCGTCGTCGGGCTGTGCATCGGCGCGTTCCTGGTCGCGGCGAGTGGAATCGCGGACGGCCGGGAGGTGGTCACGCACTGGAAGTGGGCCGACCAGTTGCAGGCCAAGCACCCGAATGTCGCCGTCCGCGCGGACGTCCTCTGGTCCGACCTCGGCGACCTGATCACCTCGGCCGGGACCGCCGCCTCGATCGACTGCTGCCTGCACCTCGTCCGCACGCACTACGGTGTCGAGCTCGCCGAGCGGCTGGCGCGGAGCATCGTGGTCGCACCACATCGCAGCGGCTCACAGGCGCAGTACATCCCGGTCCCGGTCCCGCCCGATCCCAGCGACGACGTGATCGAGAAGGCGATGCTGTGGGCGCGGGCCCGGCTCGACCAGCCCGTGACCCTGGACGAGTGGGCGGCCGCGGTCGCGCTGTCCCGCCGTACCTTCACCCGGCAGTTCCGCGCCCGCACCGGCAGCTCCGGACAGGCCTGGCTGCTGCGCCAGCGCCTCGACCGGGCCCGGTTGTTGCTCGAGACCACCGATCACCCGGTCGAGCGGATCGCCACCGACAGCGGCTTCGGCAGCAGCGCCGCGTTGCGCCACCACTTCCACGCCCTGCTCGGTACGACGCCACAGCGGCACCGTCAGGAGTTCGGCGGACTCACAGCAGGAGCAGAAGGGTATAGAGCGCCGGCGCCGCGAACGTGACCAGCAGGATCCACGCGATCATCCGGTGACCGGGTTTGCCGCGGTCGAGGGAGGACGCGAAGTACAGGACGGCGCCTTCCTCGGTGTGCCGGCTCAGGCCCATCCGCTTCGCCTCTTCCGGGCGCGGGTCGGGGCGCTCGTCGGCGAGGGCGTCCGGCGGAATCCCGAAGTGGGCGGGCCGGGGCGGGTCCAGGTCGTCGCGTTCCCCGTACATCCGGCCTCCCGCAGGGTTGGTGGACCAAGGGTCGTTCCCTCCCATGGTCCCACCAACACCCTACGAAAGTGCGCTCCGCCTTACGTGAAGTCCGCGACCCAGGCGACCCGGGTCTTCGTGCTGCAGAGGAACAGCAGGCAATCCCTGTACTTGGCGTCCTCCATCCCGACGCCCAGCGTGGTCAGGCCGCAGTTGAGGATGGTGCTCCTGCTCTGGGCCATCATCTGGTCGTACGCGTCCTGAGCCGTCCACTTCTCGCCACCGGCGGTAGATGACGACGAACTGAACGAGTTGGTGTTGCCGGACTTGGCGCGCTGGTCGGCGTCGGCGCCTGCGCCGTTGCTGAGGTCGCTGTCGCGCTTCAGCGGCGCACAACCCTTGTCCCGCCGGGCGTTGTCGATCATCTGGAACAGCTGCAGCTCGTCGGCCGACATGTTGCCGTCGTCAACCGGGGGAGGCGGGGCGGTCGTGGTCTCCGTGGGCTTCGGCTGGGTTGACGTGGTGGTGCGGTCGCCGGTGGGGGTCGGGCGGCTGGTGGGGGCCGTGGTCATCCGGCCGTCGGTGGGGGTCGACGTCGGGCGGTCGGTGGGCGCGGTCGTCGGGGTGCGCGTCGGGGTGGCCGAAGGCGTCGCCGAGGGGGTGGCGCTTGGGGTGGCCGGTGGGGTGCTCGGCTTCGGCGTCGGCGGGTTGACCACGGGCTTGGTGGTCGGGGTGACGTAGGTGTCGTCGGTGCGGGTGACGATCGGGACCGACGCGTCGGCCTCGTCGTTCTGCGGCTGGTGCAGCAGGATCCAGGAGATCGGCGTGATCACCAGGACGACGGATGCGACGGCGATCAGGGGCCGCTTGGCCTTGCCACCTCCGCCGCCGGCGGCCCGGGCGGCTGCGCGCGAACCGACGCGTCCGCCGCCCCCACCTGAGGAGGCAGCCGCCGCTGTCGTCGTCGGGCCGGCCGTGGCCGCGGTGGTGATCGCTGTGCCGGCGACCCGCGAGCCTGCGGTGGCGGTGGGTGCCGAGTCAGTGTCGGCCTCGGTCGTCGAGGCAAAACGCCTGCCAGTCTGCGCGCTCGCCTCGGTGCTCGAGCCTGCGGGGGACTGCGTCACCCACGAAGGCGAACCGCCTGCTGCTGCGCGCGAGTACGAACGGGAGGAGGCGGCGTCGGCCGCGACGGGCGCCGTACTGGCTGCTGCTGCCCGGGAGTAGGACCGGGAGGAGGCGGTGTCGCCGAGGCCTGACTCGCTCGCGCGGGAGTAGAACTGCGACGCGGCGGGATCGGGCTCGCTCGCGCGGGAGTACGAGCGGGAGGACGCAGTCTCACCCAGACCCGAGTCGCTCGCGCGCGTGTAGGAGCGGGACGACGCAGTCTCGCCCAGGCCGGACTCGCTCGACCGGGAGTACGAGCGGGACGAGGCGGTTTCGCCGAGGCCCGCCGTACGGGAGTAGGAGCTTTGGCCCGGGGTGACGCTGGAGGGCGAGGTGGGGCGAGCGATCGGCTGGGTGCCGGCGCCGGGGGAGGACTGCGTGTTCGCCCAGAAGGGAGACTCGTTGGCCGCGCCGGCGGACTGGGCGGTCGCCCAGAACGGCGACTCGTCGCTCGTCCGCGGAGCGTACCGGGGCGGCTCCGGTGGTGGCGGCGGAGTGGTCTCCGCCGGGGTGGGCCGGTTCGCAGCGCTGGACCGGGATCCGCGGGTTGCCGCCCGGGTCGCCTTCCTGCGTGGTTTGTACCGGCCGTTACCGGACTCGGACATTATTTCGTTGTTCCCTTCACTGTCTCGCCCGGGGGCCGTGGTCGGCCGTCCCTCGCCTGCTGCGCGGCATTCGGCACGGCACCTCGCCGCACTGGAGCGGAGGCCACGATGCTCCGCATCGAGACCTCCCCTCCAGCACGCCGATGCACCGCACCGAGCACCTGCTCGCGACGGCGAGGGACGACCGACCACGACCCAAGACGTGCCTCACCATTCGTCTCACCGGAGCCCCCCAGGACGGACCGGCGACATGACAAGGACGGATCTACCCGCAGTGACCGGCGATGAAGCGGCCGGACGTTGTGGCCCTGAGACAACGTCTCAGCCACACTCAGTGTTTTCAGCACAATGACAGCCCGCCCTCAGCTGCGTCCGAAGTCTTGGACCCAACTGCCGGGACCCCAGTCGGACCGGACCTGGCCGGGGTCGTAGCCGATGCCGATCGAGGTGAACCGGCAGTTCAGGATGTTCTTGCGATGTCCATCGCTCTGCATCCAGGCCGCGACGACCTTCTGCGCGGAGTCGTAGCCGGCGGCGATGTTCTCGCCCCAGCCGGAACCGCGGTAGCCCGCGGCCGCCATCCGGTCGCCCGGGTCCCGGCCGTCGGGGTTGGTGTGGTCCATGTAGTGCCGGCGAACCATGTCGGATGCGTGCCGTCCGGCCGCCTCGACCAGCGCGCTGTCCAGGCGGAGCGGGCCGCAGCCCTGCTGCTCGCGGATCGCGTTGGTGTACTTGAGGACCTCGCGCTCCTGCGCGTTCGTGCCGCCACCGCCGGCCGGCGGCTCGGTCGTCTCGCTCGGCCGGGGCTCGCTGCTCCGCGTCTTCGTCGGAGTGCTGCTCGACGGCCGCGGCTTCGGCTTGGTGCTGGTCTGCGCGGTGCGCGGTCCCGTCGGGCTCACGGTCACGGTCGTCGCGCTGCCGGTCGGCGCGGTGCTGACGGTGATCGTCGGCGTCCCGGACGGGGTGCCGGTGGTACCGGGCGAGACCGGTGTGTTCGAGGTCGACGTCGAAGCCGCGGACCCTACGGCCGGCGTGCCCGTCGTTCTGTTCGGAACCGTCTTGGTGGCCTTGCCGTCCGGCGCGGACGAGTTGATGCCGTCGACAACCGAACGGCCGGCGTCGTCCCGGGTCTCCTCGGAGACGTTCAGCACCTTGGTCGCGCCGTCGACGGTCGAACTGTCGCGGGACATCAGGTAGACGACCGGGCCGATGGCGAGGAGAACGGACAACGCGCTGACGGTAGGGCCGACCAGGCCGCGGCTCCGCCGGGGAGCTCTTCTACTGCCGCGGTGTCGCCGGGGGGTAGGCGAATCCGTCATGGGTGGGCGAATCCTCTTCGTTTTCGTCGTACCGAGTGCTCGTCGTTCCCCGCGTTCAGTTGTTGCCAGGTCCCCCCTGGTTCACCGAACAGCGACCTTAACCGACCGGAGAGGTCACCGTTACAGGTCCGCGACGCCTCTTAACGATTATCGAAGGTTCACCCGGCAAGCGTTAACCACCGAAGTCCTGCACCCAGCTACCGCTGCCCCACTCGGGCTTCACCTGGCCGCTGTCGTAGCCGATGCCGATCACGGTGTAGCTGCAGTTCAGGATGTTCTTGCGGTGGCCGGCGCTGTTCATCCAGCCCTCGACCACGGCCGCCGGGCTCTTGTACCCGACCGCGATGTTCTCGGCCATCGCGCCGCCGCTGTACCCGGCGGCCTTCATCCGGTCGAACGGGCTGCGGCCGTCCAGGCTGTCGTGCGAGAAGTAGTGCTGGTCCACCATGTCGGCCGCGTGTGCCTCGGCGGCCCGCGTCAGCGCGCTGTTCATCTTCAGCGGACCGCAGCCGGCCTTCGACCGCTCGCTGTTGGTCAGGCTGAGCACCTGCGCTTCCGCCGTACCCGATCCGCCGGACGGCGCGCTGGTCGTGGTCTTGGTGGCCGTCGGCTTGCTGGTGGTCCGGGTCGGCGTCGGCGACGGCTTCGGGGTCCGGGTGCCCTCCCGGCTCGGGGCCGACGTCGTACGGCGCGGGGTCGGGGTCGGACTGGTCGCCTTCGGGCGCGTCGGCGTACGAGTAGGTGTGAGAGTCGGAGTCGTACGGCGAGACGGCGTGACCGACGGGGTCGCCGAAGGGGTTTCGGACAGCACGTCGGTCGTCGTGGTCAGCGGCCGGTCCTGGCTGGTCAGGACGTTCGCGGTCCGGTCCAGCACGAACCACCCGATGCCGGCGATCAGCACCAGCGCCGAGAGTGAGGCCAGTAGCGGCCCGATCACTCCATGGCGTCGCTGCGGGCGTCTGTGGTTCGTCATGGTCTGCAGCCTTGCCCAGGTCAGGCGTGGCTGACGCCCCGGGCAGGCCGCACTTCACGAACCTTTGACAAAGTCATGCGTTTGAACGTGACGGGGGTCACCGGGAGCGCGCGATCACGATGTCCGCGACCACTTTCCAGCCGAGGCTGCGGTACAGCCGCAGACCGTCGATCGAGGCGATCAGGATGCCGCGCTTGGCGCCCTGAGCCGCCGCCGTCTCGACCAGCGAGGCCATCACCGCGCTGCCCAGCCCGCGCCGCCGGTGCGCCGGATCGGTCTCGATCCGGTCCGCGACCGCGTCCTCACCGACCACGGCCATCCGCCCGCTCGACACCACGCCGCCGTGCAGCGTGGCCCGGGTGATGATCAGGTCGGACTCGAGCTCGGTGTGCAGGGCGTAGCGCTCGTGCAGCTTCAGCGCCGGCTGCTCCGACAGCTGGATCGTCATCAGCCAGTCCTGATCCTGCTGCACCTCCAGGCCGAGGTCCTCGAGCTGCTCGATCCGGGCTTCCTTGTCGTCCGTGGCCAGGGTGACCCAGCCGGCGCCCCGGCCACCGCCGGCGGCCAGTGCCAGCTCGGCGGCACGTTCGACCCGTTCAGGCTTGTCATCGGCATCCAGTACGACGTACTCCATCGCGCGGTTCTCCTCACCCGCACGGACGGTCAGGATGCCGTCGTTGTCGTCCTCCACGGTGGTCCAGCCCCTCGAAACCGACCACCCGGCCTGCCAGCGGCGGACGAGCTCCTCACGATCTCTCACCAGTCGATTCAAGCAGCCGGATGCCGAGACGGCGAGGGGAAGTGGTGTCGGATGACACCAACTGGCCGTACATCACCGATTCCGGGCGGTCACCAATACCGCCGGGAGCCGCCGCCCGGCAACCTCTAGGCCGCCGCGGATCTCAGCTCCGCTCGGACGCGAGCAGGTCGAAGCCGTGCAGGTCGGAGTGGCTGCCGTCCCGCCGCGGACTCGCCGACCGCTCGAGGGCAACGTGGGTGAAGCCGTTGACCTCGGCAACGTGGGCCGACGCGGTGTTGCCGTCGGCAGCGAACAGCACCAGCCGGCGCCGCCCGAAACCACCCTCCTCGACCGGCTTGAACGCCTGCTCGACCACCAGGCGGACCGCGGCCGACATCACCCCACGGCCCCGGGCCTCCGGGTGCGCCCAGTAGCCGATCTCGGCCATCGTCTTGTCGATCCGGTTGTTCATGTCGAACAGGCTCACGCAGCCGAGCACCTCGTCGGTGCCGGCGTCCGCGATCGCCCAGACCACACCGTCACCACTGGCCAGCACGTCCTGACGCCCCTCGATGAACCCTTCGGCATCGGTCACCTGGTACGGCGACGGCAGCCCGGGCAACCAGTACTGCGTCCGCTCGTTGTTGCACGCCTCGGCGACCCGCTTCGCGTCGGTCGGCCGGAACGCCCGCAGCCGGAACCCGTCACCCTCGATCTCCGGCACCTTCCACCAGTTGCCCACCGGCTCGAGGTCGTCGTCGCGCCCGACCGTGGCGACCCACTCGTCGTGCCGAACCCCGCGCGCCTTCCCACCACCTGGTACGACGACCAGGCCGCGGAACCCCACCTTCCACGCGACCCGGCGGGACGCCCAGTTGCCGACGAACGCCCGCCAGATCACCCGGTCCCACTCCAGGACGTCGAACGCGTGCCGCACTGCCAGCCGCAGCGCCCGCGTCATCACCCCGGCGCCCCGGGCCGACGGCGCCACCGCGAACCCGACCTCGCCGACCCCGCCGTCCCCGTCGCGCAGGTCGATGGTGCCGGCGTAGCGGCCGTCGTACTCGATCGCCCAGGCCCACATGCCGCCGCCGCGCCACCCGTTCGGGATCTGCTCGGTGAGGAAGTTCACCGCGTGCTCGCGCAGGTACGGCACCGGAATCGTGGTCCAGCGCTGCATCTCCGGATCCTGGCACATCTCGTACACCGGGTCGATGTCCGCCGGGGTGTGCGCACGCAGGGTCACCGCGTCATCGGACAGCACCGGCACGTCGTCGGGGAATCGCATGCTTCAGCGTGCCAAGGTGCGCCCGCCGCGGCAACGCGATTTCCCTGACAGACACCGATTTCCACACTAGGCTGTGCCTCGTGAACGCAGCCGGAGCAGAGGCACCGCGGGGCCGGGGAGGGCAGCTCGCCGCTCAGCGGCAGGCCACGATTGTTGCCGAGGTCAACAGTCGGGGCGCGGTCACGGTCGCCGAGCTGGTCGAGCGGTTCGGGGTGTCGGACATGACGATCCGCCGCGACCTGGACGCGCTCGACTCCAGCGGCCTGCTGCACAAGGTGCACGGTGGGGCCACGTCGGTCGGGCTGCGCAGCGCGCACGAGCCCGGGTTCGACGCCAAGCTGACCCAGGAGTCCGCCGCCAAGCAGGCGATCGCCGCCGAGGCGGCCAGCCGGGTCCAGCCGGACAGCGCGATCGGGATCGGCGCCGGCACGACGACGTACGCACTGGCCCGGCAACTGCTCCGGGTGGAGAACCTGACAGTCGTGACGAACTCGGCCCGGATCGCCGACGTCTTCCACGGCAACAGCCGGTCCGACCGCACGGTCGTCCTGATCGGCGGCATCCGGACGCCGTCCGACGCGCTGGTGGGCCCGATCGCCACCGCCGCGCTGGGCTCGCTGCACCTCGATCTGCTGTTCCTCGGCGCGCACGGCGTCGACGCCGAGCACGGGCTGTCCACGCCGAACCTGATGGAGGCCGAGACGAACCGGTCCTTCATCGCCGCGAGCCGCGAGGTGGTCGTCGTCGCCGACCACACCAAGTGGGGCACGGTCGGCCTGAGCACGTTCGCCACCTGGGCGGACCTGGATGTCATCGTCACCGACGCAGGTCTCTCGACTCCCGCCCGCAAGGCCATGCGCGACACCGGGTGTGAGCTAGTCATTGCTTCATGAGACGGCGGCAGGAGCCGCTCGGTAGGCCGTACTGGGTGCTCTGGACCGCGGGGGCGATCTCGTTCCTCGGCGACGGCATCACCTTCGGCGCGCTGCCGCTGCTCGCGGCCTCGATGAGCCGCGATCCCCGGATCGTCTCGCTCACCGAAGCGGTCACAGGAATCGGCTGGCTGCTGCTCGGCCTGGTGTCCGGCGTGATGGTCGACCGCTGGCGCCGTACCACGACGATGTGGATTGTGGACGCGATCCGGGCGGTCATCGCCGGCGCGTTCGCGGCCGCCGTCCTGGTCGGCCAGGAGAGCATCCCGCTGCTGCTGATCACCGGGTTCCTGCTCGGCATGCTCGCGCCGTTCTTCGACAACGCGTCCTCGGTGGTGATCCCGGACATCGTCGCGGGGACCGCGCTGGAGCGGGCGAACGGCTACAACCAGGCAGCCCTGGTCCTGCTGGCGAACCTGGTCGGCCCGCCGATCGGCGCCGTGCTGTTCGTCCTGCACCACGGCCTGCCGATCCTTGTCGACGCGATCTCCTTCGCGGCCGCCGCCATACTGGTCTTCCTGGTACGGCGTGCCGCACCGGCGCGCGCGGTGTCCCCGGACCGTCATCTCGGCCGGGAGCTCAAGGAAGGACTGCTCTATCTGTGGCGGCACAAGCTGCTGCGGTCGCTCTGCCTGCTGCTCCTGGTCTCGAACGCGGTCGGGGCGGGCATCGTCGCGATCCTCGTCCTCTATGTGCTGGAGGCCTTGCACCTGCCGGAGGCGTGGTTCGGCTGGCTGGTCGCGACGTACGCGGTCGGCGGCGTCGTCGGCGCGGCCCTCGCGCCGCGGCTGGCCCGTCGGCTGTCGACGTTCAAGAACCTGATCATCTCGATGCTCGTGCTCGGCCTGGCCGTCATCATGTTCGGGATCTTCACCGAACTCGCGCTGATCATCTGCGGCGCCGTACTGATGGGCTTCGGCAGCACCTGGTGGAACGTCATCTCGATCACGCTGCGGCAGCGGATCGTGCCGGCCGCACTGCTCGGCCGGGTGACCGCGGTCTACCGGATGGTCGCGTTCTGCGCCGCCCCGGCGGGCGCGGTCGGCGCGGGGTTCCTTGCCCACCGCACCGACCTGCGCACGCCGTACCTGGTGATGGGCATCATCCAGGTAGTCGCGACCCTGGCCTTCGCGCCGCTGATCAAACGGGAACTGTCAGTCGACCCGGGACGCGCCGGCTGACGGGTCCGCGGCCAGTGAGCTGGGCGCGTTGAAACCGTGGTCGGCGAAGGCCTTCTCGATCGCGGACAGCACGGCGTCCGCCGCGCCGGCCTCGACCAGCGCGATGATGCAGCCGCCGAAACCACCACCCGTCATCCGGGCTCCGACCGCGCCGGCCTCGAGCGCGGTGTCGACCGCGACGTCCAGCTCCGGCACGGTGATCTCGAAGTCGTCCCGCATCGACACGTGCGACGCGGTGAACAGCGGCCCGACTTCACGCAGCCGGCCGGCCCGCATCAGCGCGACGGCTTCCTCGACCCGGCGGATCTCGGTCACCACGTGCCGGACCCGGCGCCGTACGACGTCGTCGTCGAGCCGGCCGAGTGCGTCGTCGAGGGCGTCGTACTCGATCGAGCGCAGCGCGGGGACGCCGAGCAGAGCGGCCGCTTCCTCGCAGCTCTTCCGGCGGGCGGCGTACTCGCCGTCGACGTGCCGGTGCGGAGCCTTCACGTCGACGACCAGCAGCGCGAGACCGTCGGCGGCCGGATCGAACGGGATCTGGTCGGTGGCCATCGCGCGGATGTCGAAGTACAGGGCGTGGCCCTCGGTGCAGCACATCGAGGCCATCTGGTCCATCAGGCCGACCGGCGCGCCGACGTACCGATTCTCGGCCTTCTGTGCGAGCCGGGCGACCTCGGCGGGGTCGACGTCGAGGTCACGCAGCCCGAGCAGGGCGACCGAGGTCGCGCAGAGCAGGGCAGCGGACGACGACAGGCCGGCGCCGGACGGGAGGTCGGAGTCGATCAGCAGGTTGGCGCCGCCGATCGCATAGCCGGACTCGCGCAGGATCCAGGCCGCTCCGGCCGGGTACGCCGCCCAGCCGTCGACCGAGCCGGGGGACAGCTCGTCGACGGCGAACTCGATCACGCCCTGGTGGCCGCTGGAGGCGACCGCGATCCGGCCGTCGGCGCGCTGCGACGCGGTCACCAGGATGCGGTTCGGCAGCGCGATCGGCAGCACCAGGCCGTCGTTGTAGTCGGTGTGCTCGCCGATCAGGTTGACCCGGCCGGGCGCCCGCCAGCTGCCCTCCGGGGCGACCCCGAACACCGCTTCGAAATCGGACGCCGTCTCGACGGAGCTCACGAACCCACCTTCCGCAGGGTCTCGGCCACGTCCTCGGGCCGGGTGTCGCTGATGAACGCGCCCATCCCGGACTCCGAGCCGGCCAGGTACTTGATCTTGTCCGCGGCCCGGCGGATCGACAACACCTCGAGGTGCAGGTAGCCGAGCTCGCGGTCGATCCGGACCGGGGCCTGGTGCCAGGCGGCGATGTAGGGCAGCGGGTCGCCGTACAGGCCGTCGAGGCGGCTGAGGACCTCCAGGTAGAGCTCGGCGAAGTCGTCGCGCTCGCCGACCGAGAGCTCGCTGATGTCGGCGACCTGGCGGTGCGGGTACAGGTGCACCTCGACCGGCCAGCGGGCCGCCTCCGGCACGAACGCGGTCCAGTTCGGGTTCGCCGCGACGACCCGGGCGCCGTCCTTCTTCTCCGCGGCCAGGACGTCGGCGAACAGGTTGCTGCCGGCAACCTGCTGGTGCTCGCGGGCGCGGGCCAGCAGGGTCCGGATCCGCGGCGGCAGGAACGGGTAGGCGTAGATCTGGCCGTGCGGGTGGCTCAGCGTGACGCCGATCTCGCGGCCGCGGTTCTCGAACGGGAAGACGTACTCGACGTCGTCGCGGGCGCTCAGCTCGGCGGTCCGGTCGGCCCAGGTGTCGACGACCAGCCGGGCCTGGCCCTGGGACAGGTCGGTGAACGACTGGTTGTGGTCGCTGGTGAAGCAGACCACCTCGGTCCGGCCGGGGCCGGCGAAGGACGGGAACCGGTTCTCGAACACCGCGACGTTGTAGTCGTGGTCCGGGATCTCGGTCGGGTTGTTCGGCTTGCTCGCGCACAGCGGGCACTGGTCGGCCGGCGGCAGGTAGGTGCGGGTGTTGCGGTGGGTCGCGTAGGAGATGACGTCACCGGTGAGCGGGTCGGTGCGCAGGTCGATCTGCGGCTGCGGGGCCGGCAGCCCACGGGTGTCCGCGAGCGGTACCCGGGCCGGCGCGTCGGCCGGGTCGTAGTAGATCAGCTCGCGGCCGTCGGACAGCTTGGTGTCCGTACGGCGTGCGCCGCGCGGTGTGTTCATCGTGTGACCCTCCCGGCCGTCGGACACCGACGGCCAGGAATCATCGTAAACCAACAAACTCGAACATGCACGGTGATAGTCGCCACCGCTAGGCTTACTGAATGGACGACTACGCCCAACGCACGCCCTCTCGACATCCGAGAGGGCGCTAGGAACTCCCACCCATGAACGAAACCCTGCTCAATATCGTCCTGATTCTGGTCTTCGTGCTGATCGGTGGGGTCTTCGCCGCGGCCGAGATGGCGCTGGTCTCGCTGCGCGACAGCCAGCTGAAGTCGATCTCTCAGCGTGGCCGGCGCGGCGAGACGGTCGCCAAGGTGGCCGCCAACCCGAACCGGTTCCTGTCCGCCGTGCAGATCGGCGTGACCCTGATGGGCTTCCTGTCCGCCGCCTTCGGTGGCGCGACGCTCGCCGACGGCCTGTCCCCGCACCTGCAGGACCTCGGTCTGCCCGAGTCGGTCGCCGACACGGCCGCGCTGGTGCTGATCACCATCCTGATCTCGTACGTGTCGATCGTGATCGGCGAGCTCGCGGCCAAGCGGCTGGCGCTGCAGCGGGCCGAGATGTTCGCGCTCGGCCTGGCCCCGCTGGTGGACCGGATCGCCTCGATCGCCCGCCCGGTGATCTGGCTGCTGTCGAAGTCGACCGACCTGGTGGTCCGCGCGCTCGGTGGCGACCCGAACGCGAACCGTGAGGTGATGAGCGACGAGGAGCTGCGCGACCTGGTCTCCGCGCACGAGTCGCTCGGCGAGGAGGAGCGCCGGATCGTCGACGACGTCTTCGAGGCCGGCAGCCGCCAGCTGCGCGAGCTGATGCTGCCGCGGACCGAGGTGGACTTCATCGACGCCGAGATGCCGGCGTACAAGGCGGTCAAGTTCGCCGCCGAGCGGCCGCACTCGCGCTACCCGGTGATGAACGGCTCGGCCGACGACATCGTCGGGTTCGTGCACGTCCGCGACCTGTTCGACCCGGCGGTCGCGTCCCGCTCGGTCCGGGTCGGCGACCTGGCCCGCGACGTGCTGCAGCTCCCGGACACCGCGAAGCTGCTGCCGACGCTGACCGAGATGCGCCGCCGGTCGACGCACCTGGCCATCGTGCTCGACGAGTACGGCGGCACCGCGGGC
Source organism: Kribbella sp. NPDC002412 (assembly GCF_053592935.1). Taxonomy (NCBI): domain Bacteria; kingdom Bacillati; phylum Actinomycetota; class Actinomycetes; order Propionibacteriales; family Kribbellaceae; genus Kribbella; species Kribbella sp. NPDC002412. Next base: position 122,354 of record NZ_JBSFBL010000003.1, on the reverse strand, counting down.
ATCGTCACGCTGGAGGACCTGGTCGAGGAGCTGATCGGCGACATCAAGGACGAGTACGACGAGGAGTCGGTCGAGACCACCCGGTTGCGCAGCGGCGACATCGAGGTCGACGGCCTGCTCAACCTCGACGACTTCGCCGACGAGACCGGGGTCGAGCTGCCCGACGGCCCCTACGAGACCGTCGGCGGCTTCCTCGCCGCCCGGCTCGGCCGCGTCCCCACCACCGGTGACGAGACCCCGATCGACGGCCACGTGCTCACCGTCACGATCATGGACGGCCGCCGCGTCGCCCGGGTCCGCATCCACCGGGTCAAACCGACGGACGAGCTACCGGACGCGCAGCCGGTTCCGGAAGAGGCGTAGCCGAGAGCATCCGGCGGCGGGCGAGGACGACCGCGCCGCCGACGACGTACCCGAGACCCTGGAAGACCAGGACCGGGATGATGCCGACCAGTTCGCCGAGGACGCCCGCGGAGGCGATGCCGATCAGCACCGCGACGCCCTCGGCGGCGGCGATCGCGCCGAAGATCCGGCCGCGGGACGCGTCCGCGGTCCGGCGCTGGAGCACGGTCATCATCCCGGCGATGGTGAACGCCCCCGGCAAGCCGACGAGGATCATGCACGCGAAGGCGGGGACCAGGCTGTCCCAGAGCAGCGGGTAGCAGAACAGCGCCAGGTCGATCAGGCCAAACAGGAACGCCCCGGTTCCCCACATCGTTGCCGCGGGCAACCGCGAGCCGACCGCGGCGGCGACCAGGCCGCCGGCGATCCCGCCGATCGCCTGGGACGAGACGATCAGGCCGTACGCCGTACCGTCGCCGCCGAGCTCGGAGCTGACGAACGGCGCGAACAGCGTGCTCATCACGCCCTCGCCGACGCCGGTCACCACGCAGAACACGAACAGCAGCCGCATCGCGGGTCCGGTGACGCAGAGCCGGATGCCCTCGGTCCACTCCGCCTTCAGCCGCCGGATCGCACCATCGGCCGGCTGTGCGAGCACGCGAACGAAGCGATGCCGGACCCGCACGATCAGGCCCATCGCCAAGAGGAAGGTGGCAGCGTCCACCAGCGCCAGCAACGGCAGTCCGCCGAGACCGGCCAGCACGCCACCGATGCCGGCGCCGACCAGCCGCGCGATGTCGCTGGTCTGGCTGTTCAATGCGTTGGCCGTCACCAGTTGCCGCGGCTCGACCAGGACCGGGATCAGCGACTGCTCGGCCGGGCGGAAGAACTGCTGCAAACAGCTCTGCGCCAGGACAACGGCGTACACGATCCAGATCGCGCTCTCGTCGCGGACGGCGAGCAGCGGCAGCAGGAGGAGTGCGTGCAGCAGGTTGGTGACGATCATCGTCCGGCGTCGGTCCCAGCGGTCGACGAAGACGCCGGCCAGCGATCCGAGCACGACCATCGGCACGAACGACGAGAGCAGCAGGCCGCCGGAGGCCAGCGTCGACCCGGTCAGCGCATAGACCTGGAACGCGAGGCCGGTCTTGAGGATCCAGTCGCCGGTCAGCGACACCAGGCCCGCGGACAGCACCAACCGGTAGTCGCGCTGCCGCGCGAGCACGCCCCACAGCTCTTTCACGGCTACCCCTCAGGCTCTTCCGATGGCGCGACGGTCACGATCCGGGTGATGTCGACCAGGCGGCTGCCGGGTGGGCGGGTCGACTTGTCGTCGATCGGGCGCTGGCTGACGTACTCCTGCAGCAGCCCGCTGATCTTGGCCTCCAGCTCGGCGAGCTCGTCGGCCGTGAGATAGATGCCGGTGTGGCCGATGCCGGAGTTGTGCACCCAGATCTCCGGCTCGGCGGTCCGGCGCTGCTGCCAGTCGGCCAGGCTGTCGAGCGCTCGCTCGGCGAGCAGTTGCTCGAGTACGTCGGCCGCGGCGACACCCTCGGCGGTGAGCTTCGAGCTCCGCCACGACTGGGACGTCGACACCAGCCGCCACGGGCGTTCGCGGTTGTCCTTGCCGGGGGCGGGCTCGACGAAGTCGTACTTCGCCAGCTGCCGGAGGTGGTGCGAGGCCAGCGCCTGGCTGATCCCGAGCCGCCGGGCCGCGTCGGCCGCGGTCATCGGACCCTCCTTGCCCAGCAGGGCCTGCAGGTCCAGCCGGACCGGGTGCGCCATCGCCCGGATGGCCAGCGGGTCGTCCAGCAGCCGGGACCGGCGCGGATCCTTTTCCAAAGACATGCTTGGAATATGACGCGGACGTCAGGCCGATGTCAAGCCTTTGCTTGGAATCAGCTGAGTCAGCGAGCGGTCGCGAGGAGTGAGCGCCAGAGCCGGCCGAATTGTGGCCGGTGCTTGACCTGACCGTCGACTGCCGGATCTGCCAGCGCCACGCCGTCGACGATCTCGGCAGTGCCCGGCCGCTCCGCCGGGTCCTTCGCCAGCATCCGGAGCAGCAACTCCTCGACCGGCCCGGCGAGCTCCGGGCACTCCGCGCTCGGTGGAGCCGGCTCCGTGCCGACGTGCTCGCGCAGGACAGCAGTCGGATCGTCGCCGGTGAACGGCGGATGCCCGGTCACCAGGTGGTAGAGCACGCAGCCGAGCGAGTAGATGTCAGACGCGGCGGTGGCGGGCTTGCCCTGGGCCCGTTCCGGCGCGAGGTACAGGCTGGTCCCGAGCACCTGGCCGGGAGTTGTGGTCCCCGGGTCGGTGACGAACCGGGCGATGCCGAAGTCGGCGACCTTCACCGTGCCGTCGGCGTCGATCAGCAGGTTGGCCGGCTTGATGTCGCGATGGACGACGTCGCGCCGGTGCGCCGCGGCCAGCCCGGCCGCCGCCTGCTGGACGACGTCAACGGCCCGCTCGGGTTCGAGCGGGCCGTGCATCGCGAGCTCGTGGGCCACGCTGCGGCCTTCGACGAGCTCCATCACGAGGTAGTAGCAGCCGTCCTGCTCCCCGAAGTCGTAGGCCGCGACCACGTGCGGGTCCTTCACGATCGCCGCCGTCCGCGCCTCCCGCCGGAACCGGGCCGCCGCGAACGGATCGCCGTACCCCGGCAGCAACAACTTCACCGCCACCGGCCGCCCCAAAAGCTCGTCGCACCCCCGAAACACCTCGCCCATCCCGCCATGGCCGAGCATTTCGGTCAATCGGTACCGACCCGCCAGCAGCACCTCACTCCAGTACCCACCGCACTTCCTGCCGAATCAACAGTTGCCTAAGGCATCGGTCAGCCGGTCTGCTCGCGGATCCACTCCAGACCGGTTTCGGCGTACGTGAGGACGGAGATGTGGCTGTCGCCCGGGTACGTGCGCAGGGCGGCCGACGGGATGTGCTCGGCGAGCCAGTGGCCGTGGGAGCAGGGGATGATCCGGTCGTCCTCGCCGTGCAGGAGGAGCGTCGGCGCGGTGATCGAGGCCGGGTCGCAGTCCCACGGGATGACATAAGAACAGTCGTCGTCGATCAGGCCGTCGGGGCCGTGGGGCATCGACTTGTCGCCGGCGACCGAGCCGAGCCAGCCCCACGGGCCGTCGAACGTGGCCAGGTCGCGAGCGGTGAACTCGGGGTCGTACTCGACGCCGGACGTCTCGTGCCGCACCTTCTTCTCCCGGCCGGCGGCCGCTGCCCGGAGTGATGCGACGCCGGACGGGATCATGCCGTCGTACCAGTCGAGGCCTTCGGCGTCGTACGGCGCGATCGCGGCGAAGGTGGCCACGGCCTCGACCCGGGATCCGAGGAGCGCGGCGGCGCCGAGGGCGTAGGTGCCGCCGCCCGAGTAGCCCATCAGGGCGAAGCGGCCGATCCCGAGCGCGTCGGCGACCGTGGTCAGATCGGCCGCGACCGAGGCCACTGTCCGCCCCGGCGCGGCCGTCGAACCGCCGTACCCGGGCCGGTCGAACGAGACCCACCGGATGCCGAGCCAGTCGCCCGCCTCGAACAGCGGCTTGGGTGGGGCGCCCAGGTTCGGGGTGCCGTGCTGCCAGAACACCGGCAGCCGGCCGTCGTCGCCGGGCGCGGTGTCGTACACGTGCAGGATGCGGCCGTCCGCCAGCCGGAGGTCCGTCTCGTTCATGGCGCTCACCTTAGGTCCGGGATTCGTTGGCGAGCGGTACGTCGGATCGGTGCCGCCGGACTCGACATTTCGGGCAGCAGACCTCGCGTGAAGAGTGAAATGTCGAGTTGTGCCGGCCGGCCCCGACCTCTGCTGCGAAGATCCAGCCAGACTCCGAAAGGAACAGTCATGAAGTACCTGCTGCTCATTCACAGCAACCCGATCACCTGGGGCCACCCGTCCTTCCTGCACACCGAACAGGGCCGGGCGCTGCCGAAGAAGGCGCGCGACGCACTCGCCAAGCAATTGGAGGACCTGGTCACCGGGCTGCAGGAGTCGGGTGAGCTCGTCACCGCCGTACCCCTCGAACCGCCGTCGCGGACCCGGGTCGTCCGGGTCCGTGAGGGTGTCCGCGCCACTACCGACGGTCCCTACTCCGAGGCGAAGGAACAGTTGGCCGGCGTCTTCCTGGTCGACGTCGCGACCCCCGAGCGCGCCGAGGAGATCGCCGCCACCATCCCGGAGGCCGAATACGGCGCCGGCGTAGAACTCCGCCCCGTCACCACCTTCAACTAACCCCACCCGCCCCCACCCCCTACACCGCCCCAGCCCCGCCCCGGCTCCGGCCCTACCCCGGCTCCGGCCCTACCCCGGCTCCGGCCCGGCTCCCGCCCGCCCGGCACCCCGCCCCGCGGCATTTGAGGGGTTAACCACCGGTGTTGTGGGTTCTCCACTGAGATGCGAGTGGAGAACCCACATCGGGAGGGGATAACCCATCGCGTTCGGCTCGAGCTCCCGGCGCTAGCTCATCCGCTGGATCCGGCCGAGTGCCCGGCTCGCGCCGCCCGCTCGGTCCCGCCGGCCCCCGCGCTGTCTCATCCCGCTGGGCCCCGCGACGAACTCATCCGGCTGGGCCCCGCGACGAACTCATCCCGCTGGGCCCCGCGACGAACTCATCCTGCTGGGCCCCGCGACGAACTCATCCCGCTGGGCCCCGCGACGTACTCATCCGGCTGGGCCCCGCGACGAGGGGTTCACCACCGGTGTTGTGGGTTCTCCACTGAGATGCGGGTGGAGGACCCACAACGGGAGGGGTTAACCCGTCGAATGGGGGTGGCTAACTGACCAGGCGGGTGTGGTTCTCGCGGGTCGCGAGGGCGGGGTCGAGGGTGCCTAGCGCGAGCCAGGTGGCGCCGCCGACCCCGTCCCGGGCGGTCAGCACCTCGCCGGAGAAGTGCTGGTGAATTGTTTCGCGGACCAGCCGGCCGACCGGTGACGATTCCCCTGCAACACTGCCGGCGAGGACCATCGGGCCCTTGTCCGACGTTGTCCTGAGCCGGCCGACCGTTTCTGTGAGCAGTTCGGCTGCGCGTTTCACCAAGGCGTGCGCGGTCTCGTCGTTCTGCTCGAAGGCCCACACCACGGTCCGGGCCAGTTCGGCCAGCATCACCGGTGGACGGCTGTTCACCGCGCGAATCAGGTCGTCACGCAGTACGTCGTACCCCTCACGCTGGGCGATTGCCTGCTCGTCGCGGTCCGGCAGCACGGCCTTGGCGATCGCCTGGCCGAGCACACCGATCGGTTCACCCAGATCCAGTTTGCGCAACACACTGCGCACAGCCTCCTTGCCGAGCCAGAAGCCGGAGCCGTCGTCGCCGAGCAGCCAGCCGTGCCCGTCCGCGGTCCGGATCAGCTGGTGGTCGCGGACCAGGCCGGCCGCGCTGCCGGTGCCCGCGATCAGCACGACGCCGTCCGGCTCCGGCGTGCCGGAGGCGAAAGCGACCTCCAGATCGCCGATGAACTCCGGTTTCGCGGTCAGCCCGGCGCCGTCCCAGGCGGCGTCGAACTGCGCCCGGACGTCCGGCCGCGCGAGCGCCGAGCCGCCCGCCGCGCCGATCACCGCGGCCTTGACGGCGGCCGGATCCAGCCCGGCCAGCGCGGCGTGAAGCGCCTGGCCGAAGTTGGCTGCGGCACTTACGGGGTGGCTGGTCGGATTTCCGCCCGCGGCCGCCCCTCGACCGACTACGTTGCCCTCATGGTCCGCGATCACGATCCGGGTGGAGGTGCCGCCGAGGTCGCCGCCCAGGACCAGTGCCGATGCTGGCATCAAGACCACCGAGTCCGCAGGTTCCGGCAGTTGGCGTTCGACCGACATACGCAATGCTCCAAACTGCTCGAAAGAGTGCACTAGTGGACAACAACAACCAAGGTCACGCAACGGTCCCGATCTGGGGAGAAGAGTGAGATGAGCCTTGACTTTAGCTGCCAGTTGAGAAAAGTTCTGTCCAGCAAACCGCAAACTTGCGCACTTGTCGGCACCAGGTGTGTCGCGGCGAACACATTAGTCGAGGGGTGGGGCCGCTGATGGCCAGCAGTAACCAGGGCGGATCGGGAGAGACCGGCGGGGTGAGCGCGCAGGCTTATGTTCACGCGCTGACGCCGATCATGACCGCCGTCACCGAGCAGATCGACGGCCCGATCCAGGACGCCGCCGAGTTGTTCACCACGGCGCTGCGGGCGAACGGCGTCATCCAGGCGTTCGGCTCCGGCCACTCCGAGGCGCTGGCGATGGAGATCGCCGGCCGGGCCGGCGGGCTGATCGCCACCAACCGGATCGCCCTGCGCGACCTGGTCCTGCTCGGCGGCGAACCGCTCGAGCTGCTCAAGGGCGGCGAGCTGGAACGCGACCCGTCGATCGCGCGCCGGCTCTACGACCTGGCGGAGCCGCACCCGGCCGACCTGTTCGTGATCGCCTCCAACTCCGGGGTGAACGGCTCGATCGTCGAGTTCGCCACCGTGGTGAAGGAGAAGGGCCACCCCCTGATCGCGATCACCTCACTGCAGCACACCGGCGGGATGGACTCGCGCCACCCGTCCGGCAAGAAACTGATCGACTTCGCGGACGTGGTGCTGGACAACCATGCGCCGTACGGCGACTCCGTGCTCGACCTGCCCAACGGCGCCAAGGTCTGCGCGGTCTCGTCCATCACTGCCGCACTGATCGCGCAGATGCTGGTAGCCGAGGTCCTGCGCCGGCTGACCGAGGCAGGTGAGACCGCTCCGGTCTACCTGTCCGCGAACATCCCGGGCGGCGACGACCACAACCACGCCCTTGAAGCACAGTACGCCGGCCGGATCCGGCGGACTGCATGAAACACTCTCGGAAGGCGGGACCCATGACCACTCCTGACAACCTGTCGCGCCGGCTGTTCCTGCAGCGCGCGGCGGTCGGCACGCTGCTGGCCACCGGCGGCAGCACGCTGCTCTCGGCGTGTGCCAGCGGCGGCAGCGAAGACAGCAACACCGGCGGTGGCGGCGCCGAGGAAACGGCGCAGAACCCGTTCGGCGTCAAGTCCGCGGACCCGCTCGACGTGGTGATCTTCAAGGGTGGGTACGGCGACGACTACGCCAAGGCCCACGAGGAGATGTACAAGAAGAAGTACCCCGAGACCACGATCAAGCACGCCGGTATCACCGACATCACGCCGCAGCTGCAGCCGCGGTTCAACGGTGGCAACCCGCCGGACGTGATCGACAACTCGGGCGCCTCGGCACTGCCGTCGTCGACGCTGGCCAGCAGCGGTCAGCTGACCGACCTGACCAAGCTGTTCGACGCCGCCTCGATCGACGACGCCAACAAGAAGGTGCGCGACACGATCGAGCCGATCACCCTGGAGGCGGCCCAGCTGAGCGGCAAGCCGCTGCTGCTCAACTACGTGCTGACCGTCTACGCGATCTGGTACAACAAGCCGCTGTTCGCCAAGAACGGCTGGGAGCCGGCCAAGACCTGGCAGGAGTTCCTCGACCTGTGCGAGGAGATCAAGAAGGCCGGTATCGCGCCGATGGCCCACCAGGGCAAGCACCCGTACTACATCGGCCAGGTGATGATGGACATGGCCGTCAAGCACGGTGGCCACGACGTCATCAAGGCGATCGACCAACTCGAGCCGAACGCGTGGAAGCACGAGTCGGTGAAGGCCGCCGCCGAGGCGATCCTGGAGATCAAGGGCAAGGGCTACTTCATGCAGGGCACCGAGGGCCTGGACCACATCCAGTCCCAGACGGCCTGGAACCAGGGCAAGGCGGCGTTCATCCCGTCCGGCTCCTGGCTGGAGAACGAGCAGAAGCCGGTCGCGCCGAAGGACTTCGAGACCACCGCGGCCTACACCCCGCTGCTCGACGGCTCGAAGCTGCCGGTCGACTGCACCGAGATCGCCGCCGGCGAGCCCTTCATCGTGCCGTCGAAGGCGAAGAACCAGGCCGGCGGCCTGGAGTACCTGCGGATCATGCTGTCGAAGGAGGCGGCCGGCAAGTTCACCGAGCTGACCGGTTCCCCGACCGTGGTCAAGGGCGCCGGTGAGGGCCTGAAGCTGAGCCCGGGCGCCTCGTCGGCCGGCGCGCTGCTGAAGTCCGGTGGCGACAACAACTGGACGACGTACTTCGCCGCCTGGTACTCGACGATGGACAAGCCGATCCGGAACGTGTGGGGAGAGCTTGCCGCCGCCCGCATCACGGCCGACGAGTTCTGCAACCGGGCCCAGAAGATCGCGGACGACACCGCCAAGGACCCGAAGACGGTCAAGCAGACCCGTAGCTGACGCAAGAGATCGGCTGTGGGTGGGCGCAAGCAGACCCGTAGCCGACGACAGAGACTGGCTGTGGGTGGGCGCAAGCAGACCCGTAGCTGAGTATTTGGGTGCATGCTGGGCTGTGGGGGAGGCTGACCCGCAGCCCAGCTGATCCTGCCCCTGCGCTGTAAGGAGAGAGATGCGGCACGGCAGTTACCGGTTCGTCGCGAGTTTCCTCGCGATTCCACTGGCGTTGTATGCGATCTTCGTGATCTCGCCGTTCGTCCAGGCGTTCTACTACTCCCTGACCGACTGGACCGGGATCTCGCCGGAGTTCAAGTTCGTGGGCCTGGACAACTTCCGGACCCTCGCCAGCGACTCGGTGTTCCGCCAGGCGCTCGGGCACAACCTGATCCTGCTGGTCGGCCTGCCGCTGATCACGATCTTCCTCGCCCTCACGTTCGCCTACCTGCTCAACGTCGGTGGGCGGGCGAACACCGCGGGCGTCCAGGGGGTCAAGGGCAACGGCTTCTACAAGCTGGCGTTCTTCCTCCCGCAGGTCCTCGCGGTCCCGGTCATCGCCGTCATCTGGTCGACGGTGATGACCTCGACCGACACCGGTCTGGCCAACTCCGTCACCAAGGCGCTCGGTCTGGGGACCTCGGAGTTCCTGGCCGACCCCGACATCGCGCTGTACTGCGTGATGTGGGTGCTGATCTGGGGCAGCGTCGGGTTCTACCTGGTGCTGTTCAACGCGGCGATGTCCGGGATCCCGAAGGACATCTTCGAGGCCGCCATCATCGACGGCGCGGGCCGGATGTCGACCTTCTTCCGGATCACCCTGCCGCTGCTGTGGGACACCATCCAGACCTCGTGGGTGTACCTGGCCATCATCGCGCTCGACGCGTACGCGCTGGTCGCGGTCATGACAGCGGGACCGGGTGGACCCGACAACTCCACTCAGGTGATGGGTCTGCAGATCGCGGACAACGGATTCCAGTACGGCCGCGCCGGCTACGCATCGGCGATGGGTGTGGTGCTGTTCTTCCTGACCCTGATCATCGCCGCCGTCTTGCTCCGGGCCACCCGCCGCGAGCGGATCGAATACTGAGGGGCCGACGGACATGACCGTACCTGTACAGATCGACGTCGAGGACACCCGGCCGAAGACCGAGTCGGTGGCCCATCCGGCCGGTGGCAAGGAGCGTTCCTTCAGCCCGGTCAACGTGTTCTCCCACACGGTGCTGATCGCCTGGAGCATCCTGGTCGTGGTGCCGTTCGTGTGGGCGGTGATCGCCTCGCTGAAGAGCACCGGCGAGATCTTCGGCGACAACCCGTGGGCGCTGCCCAAGGACCTGCTGTGGTCCAACTACACCAAGGCCTGGGACAAGGGCATCGGCCAGTACCTGTTCAACAGCCTGGTCGTGGTGACCGGCGGTGTCTTCGGCACCATGCTGTTCGGCTCGATGGTGGCCTACGTGCTGGCCCGCTACGAGTTCCCCGGCAACCGGTTCGTCTACTACCTGTTCGCGGCCGGGATGATGTTCCCGGTCTTCCTGGCGATCGTGCCGCTGTTCTTCGTCGTCAAGGGCTTCGGGATGGTGTCGACGTACCAGGGCCTGATCCTGGTGTACATCGCCTACTCGCTGCCGTTCACCGTGTTCTTCATGCACGCGTTCTTCCGAACGTTGCCGACCTCGATCGCCGAGGCCGCCCTGGTCGACGGGGCCTCCCACACGACCACGTTCTTCCGGGTGATGCTCCCGATGGCCAAGCCGGGCCTGATCAGCGTCGGCATCTTCAACGTGCTGGGCCAGTTCAACCAGTTCGTGCTGCCGTCGTTCCTGTCGCCGGAGAAACCCGTGCTGTCGCAGGGCATCGCGACCCTGCTGGGCAGCCAGCGCTACGAGAACGACTGGGGCACGCTGTTCGCCGCCCTGACCATCGCCATGGTCCCGGTCATCGCGGTCTACCTGGTCTTCTACCGCCAGGTCCAGGCCGGCCTGACCGGTGCCACCCTGAAGTAGCTACCCTGCCGGGGTGCTGAAACGTCGGACTGTTCTGCAGGGCGCGCTGGCCGGCGCCCTGCTGACCGGCTGTTCCTCGGGCACGGAGCCGCCGCCCGCTGTGGATCCGGCGAATCCGTTCGGCGTGGCCGCGGACGCGCCGCTGGACGTGCTGGCCGGGGAGGAGTACGGCGGCTTCGGGGCGGCGGCGTACCGGAAGAAGTATCCGGCGGTGACCGTGACTCCGACCGTGTCGGACAAGCTGCGGGACCTGGTGCTGCCGCGGGTCGCGGCCGGCAACCCTCCGGATGTCGTGCTGAACACCGGCGACGGGCGGCTCGCGCTCCCGCGGCTGGTGGCGCAGGACCAGTTGGCGGATCTGCAGTCGCTGCTGGAGGCGCCGGCCTGGGACAACGCCGACGCCAAGGTGCAGGACGCCGTACTGCCTGGAGTGCTCGAGGCCGGGCGGTACGACGGGACGCAGCGGACGGTGAACTACGTCGCGACCGTGTACGGGCTGTGGTACTCGGCCAGCCTGTTCCAGCGGTTCGGCTGGGACGTGCCGCGGACCTGGCCGGAACTACTTGCCCTCGGCACCGAAATGAAGGCGGCCGGGCTGGGCCCGTTCGTCTACGCCGGCGCGCACCCGTACTACGTGCTGGAGCTGGTCCTCACGCTGGCCGCGAAGACCGGCGGCCACGACGTGCTGAAGCGGATCGACAACCTCGAGGACGGCGCCTGGAAGGACGAGAGCGTCACCCGGGCGATCACGGCGGTCGGCGAGCTCGCCAAGCGCGGCCTGATCGCGCCGGGCAGCCTCGAGTTCGACCACATCGCCTCGCAGAAACGCTTCCTGGCCTCCAAGGCCGGCCTGCTGCCGTGCGGCAACTGGCTCGAGAACGAGATGAAACCGCTGATCCCCTCGGGGTTCGTGCTCACCATGCTCGGCGTGCCGCCGCTCGACGGCTCCCCGGCGCTGGTCCGCGGCGTGCACGTGGCGGCCACCGCGCCGTACCTGGTTCCGGAGAAGGCCAAGAACAAGGCGGGTGGACTCGAGTACCTGCGGGCGATGCTGTCCAGGGACGTCGCCGCCCAGGTCACCACCGAGTCGAACCAGCTCACCGTCGTCCGCGGCGCGGCCGACGGTCTGGAGATCGGTACGGCGCTCCGCTCCGCCCGTGACCTGCTGACGGCAGCCGGTGACCAGCTCATCACCTGGTACTTCGCCGACTGGTACCCCGAGTTCGCCACCGCCGCCGCTCAGGCCACCGGCCAGTTCCTCGCCGGCGGCCTCGCGCTCCCCGAGTGGACCGCCCGCATCCAGTCCGCGGCCGACAAACTCAAGCAGGACAAGGCGGTCACGAAGTACCACCGGGACTGACTGCTGGGTTAGGTTAGGAAACCCTAACTCAAGTGAAATCCCTGTGAGGTTGTCATGCGGTCACTCCTGCGCCCGCTCGCGTTGCTCGTCGTTCCGTTGCTGGCACTCACCGCCTGCGGGGGCGCTGAGGAGGCGCCGGAGGCCGCGGCCGGGTCCCAGGCCGGGGCCGAGTCCGGGGCGTTCCCGGTGACGATCAAGAACAAGTTCGGCGAGACGGTCGTCAAGGAGGCGCCGAAGCGGGTGGTGGCGGTCGGGCTGGTGGAGCAGGACGCGCTGCTGGCGCTGGGCGTGGTGCCGGTGGCGACGACCGAGTGGTTCGGGGAGAAGCCCGGGGCGTTGTTCCCGTGGGCGAAGGAGAAGCTCGGCGACGGCGCGGTGCCGACGGTGCTGAAGGACAAGGACGGGATCCAGTTCGAGCAGATCGCGGCGCTGCAGCCGGATCTGATCATCGGGCTGTACTCCGGGATCACCGCCGACGACTACAAGAAGCTCACCGCGATCGCGCCAACCGTGGCGCAACCCACCGGGGTACCGGACTACGGCGTGGCCTGGCAGGACGTGGCCCGGACGGTCGGGCAGGCGGTCGGCAAGCCGAAGCAGGCCGACGAGCTGGTGAAGGGGATCGAGGCGCGGTTCGCCAAGGTGCGCGACGAGCACCCCGAGTTCCAGGGCAAGACGGCGCTGGCGGCGACGCCGTGGGAGGGCTACTTCATCTACGGCACCCAGGACCCGCGGTCGCGGTTGCTGACCGACTTCGGGTTCGCGCTGCCGGAGGGGCTGGACGAGGTGATCGGCGACAAGTTCGGCGGCAACGTCAGCGCCGAGCGGCTCTCGGTCCTCGACCAGCAGGTGCTGGTCTGGTTCCCGGCCAAGGGCGGTACGGCGAAGCTCAAGGCGGATCCGCTCTACAAGAACTTCAAGGTCCGCACCGAGGGCCGGGACGTCTTCATCGAGGAGAACTACGACGACCAGCTGTACGGCGCGATCCAGTTCGTCTCGGTGCTGAGCCTGCCGATCGTCCTCGACCAGCTGGTTCCCAAGCTGTCCACGGCAGTCGACGGAGACCCCGCCACGAACGCGTAACCGCGCGGAAAAAGACCTCGCCGTCGGCGGAGAGCCGTCGTAACCTCGGAAGAGGGTGGTGAGGTCGATGGAGTGGGTAGCTGTGCTGCTCCTTTTCTTGTTGTTGTGCGTGTTGCTCAACCTGCTGTTGCCGCAGCCGCCGGCGTCGCGCTGGCGCCGGGGGGTGCAGACGTCCGCGCGACGAGTCACCAAGCGGCTACGCCGGCAAACCGTGCCCGCGCCCGACCCGTTCGACACGCTCCGCCTGCAGACCCGGCTCGGCCACCTGGCCGGTGAGATCCGGCGGATCGAGTCCGCGCCCGGGGTGTACGCGCGTGCCCACAAGCTGATGGCCGTCGAGGCGGCGTACGACGACCTGCTCGACGAGGCCTGCCGTCTGGCCGGCGTGCCGGACGCGGACGACCTCGAGCGCAGTGAGGAGAAGCGCTGGCGCGAGGAACAGGCCCTCGCCTCCCGCGGCTGGTCCTGGTAGCCGCCCCGGTGTCGGGGGCGGACCTGGGGCGCTGGCAGAATCGGGGGCATGTCTGTAGCTGCGCCTGACCCCTCCGCAGCCGGATCCCAGCGTCGCCCTCGGGTGCTGTCCGGGATCCAGCCGACGGCCGACTCCTTCCACTTCGGCAACTACCTCGGTGCGTTGCGTCAGTGGGTGGCCCTGCAGGACGACCACGACGCGTTCTACTGCGTCGTCGACCTGCACGCGATCACGGTGGAGTACGACCCGAAGGCGCTGCGGGACCGGACCCGTCGTTCGGTGGCGCAGCTGCTCGCGGCCGGGATCGACCCGGAGCGGTCCACGCTGTTCGTCCAGTCGCACGTGCCCGAGCACGCCCAGCTGGGCTGGGTGCTGGGCTGCCTGACCGGGTTCGGCGAGGCCAGCCGGATGACGCAGTTCAAGGACAAGTCCGCCAAGGGCGGCGCCGACCGGGCCACCGTCGGTCTGTTCACCTACCCGATCCTGCAGGCCGCGGACATCCTGATCTACCAGGCCGACCGGGTCCCGGTGGGCGAGGACCAGCGCCAGCACCTGGAGCTGACCCGCGACCTGGCCCAGCGGTTCAACCACCGGTTCGGCAAGACCTTCCGGCTGCCCGAGCCGTACATCGTCAAGGAGACCGCGAAGATCGCGGACCTGCAGGACCCGACCGCCAAGATGAGCAAGTCCAGCTCGTCGCCGGCCGGCATCATCGACCTGCTCGACGACCCGAAGGTGAGCGCGAAGAAGATCCGCTCCGCGGTCACCGACTCCGGCCGCGACGTCGTCTTCGACCCGGAGAACAAGGCCGGCGTGGCCAACCTGCTGACCATCTACTCCGCGCTCACCGGCCGCAAGATCAGCGAGCTCGAGGACGAGTACGCCGGCCGCGGGTACGGCGACTTCAAGAAGGACCTGGCCGAGGTGGTGGTCGAGTTCGTCACGCCGTTCCGGGAGCAGACGCTCGGCTACCTGGACGACAAGGCCCAGCTGGACGCCATCCTGGCCGCCGGGGCCGAGCGCGCCCGGGCGGTGACCGAGCCGACGCTGCAGCGGGTGTACGACCGGCTGGGCTTCGTGCCCGGGCCGGCCCTCGGATCGGGCCGGTAGGCCCGCGGATGGCGACGATCGGTGTCGCGATCCCGATCGCCGAACCCTACGGCTCGGAATTGCAGAAGCACCGGGCCGACTTCGGTGATCCGATGGCCTTGTCGATCCCCACGCACGTCACCCTGCTGCCGCCGACCGAGATCGACGACGCCGACCTGGGGCTGATCGACGACCACCTGCTCGAGGTGGCCGCGCGGTTCCCGAGCTTCCGGATCCGGCTGCGCGGCACGGCGACGTTCCGGCCGATCTCGCCGGTGGTGTTCGTGCCGCTGGCCGAAGGCATCTCGTCCTGCGAGGTGCTGCAGTCGCAGGTCCGGTCGGGGCCGTTGCAGGTCGAACTCCGGTTCCCGTACCACCCGCACGTGACGGTGGCGCACGACCTGGACAAGGAGGCGCTGGACCGCGCGTACGACGCCCTCGCCGAGTACGACTGCGCCTTCGACGTCGACGCCTTCAGCCGGTACGAGCACGGCGCCGACGGCGTGTGGCGCCCCCAGCGCTCCTTCCCCCTGACAGGCTAGGTCTCCGTACGACGGGTACAGGAGATCAATGAACATCAAGGCGGCGTGGCGCCG
The DNA here is from genome assembly GCF_053592935.1 of Kribbella sp. NPDC002412. NCBI lineage: Bacteria > Bacillati > Actinomycetota > Actinomycetes > Propionibacteriales > Kribbellaceae > Kribbella > Kribbella sp. NPDC002412. Next base: position 107,159 of record NZ_JBSFBL010000003.1, on the reverse strand, counting down.
GTTGAGCCGGACGCAGCTGTGGCGGGCCTGGCAGCGGTACGGCGACCGGCGGGGCAACCGGCTGGCGGGGGCGACGAGCTTCTTCGGGTTCCTGTCGATGTTCCCGCTGATCGTGCTGGCGGCGGCGGTCGTCGGCTCACTGCTCGGTGACGACGCGATCGAGAAGCTGAAGGAGACGCTGGAGAAGACCCTGCCCGGGATCGGCGACCGGATCGACATCGACTCGCTGGTCAGCCACGCCGGCACCATCGGGCTGATCTCGGCTGTCACGCTGCTGTTCACCGGCCTGGGCTGGATCGACTCGCTGCGGGCCTCGATCCGGTCCATGCACGAACTGGACGACGAGCCGGGCAACATCGTCCAGCTGAAGGTGGTCGACTTCGGCGCGCTGCTCGGGCTCGGCGTGATCGGCGTGATCGCCACCGGTGCCTCGTCGGTCCTGGCCGGGCTGTCGGAGCGCATCGTCGACTGGGCCGACCTGGAAGGAACCTGGCTGGCGCAGTGGGGTATCGAGGCCTGCAGCGTCGTGCTCGGCATCGGCGCCGGCGCCGTACTGGTCCTCTACATCCAGACGGCGTTGCCGCGGATCATCCTGCCGCGCAAGGTCGCGCTGATCGCCGCGCTGGCCGGCGGAATCCTGTTCTACGCGGCGCAGAAGCTCGGCAACGCCTACGTCGACCACGTGCTCGGCCGCAATGCGGCGTACGGCGCTCTGGCGTTGCCGCTGGCGCTGCTGGTGTGGATCTACCTGATCACGCGGGCGATCATGCTCATCGCAGCCTGGAGCAAGGAAGCGTGGCTCGACAAGCAGGCAGCTGAGGAGGCGGCCGCCGAGCCGGAACCGGAACCCGAGCCGGCACCGGAACCGCTGCTCGCCGGGCCGCCTGGCAAGCGCTACAAGGTCGTGCCGGTGCCGCAGAAGAAGGCGGACACGGTCGCCGTCGCCGCCGGCGCGGTGCTGGGCGTCACAGCCAGCGCTCTTGTCATGCAGCTGGCCAAAGCCGCCCGCTCGATCCGCCGGTAGCGCTAGTGCCGCCGCCTGCGGAGTGCGCGGGGGCGTCGGAGGAACAGGCCGAGGAGCAGGACCGGTGGTCCCGCGTAGGCCCACGCCGGGATGCGGACGACCAGTGACTGGACCGCCTGCCCCGGGTTGAGGACAGTACGGCTGCGTGGCGGCTGCGTCGCCGTACCGGACTCGGACTGCTTGCCGCCGACGGGGCCGCCGGCCGCCTTCGACGGCGGTGCGGCGGCGGGCTTGACCAGGGTGCCGACCGGGTTGAGCTGGTCGTAGTTCTTGAACGTCCAGCTGAGCAGGTTGGTCGCGTCCTCGGTGATGCCGTGCGGCGCGTTCATCAGCGTCACCACCAGGGTGTGGCCGTTGCGGCGGGCCGCGCCGATGAAAGTGTTGCGGGCCAGCGTCGTGTAGCCGGTCTTGATGCCGAGCGCGCCGTCGTAGTTGAACAGCAGCTTGTTCTGGTTCGCGACCTGGTACGTGCCCTTGTTGCCGACGTTCGGGAAGGCCGTGTACTTCGTCGACGCGTACTTGGCGAAGTCAGGCCGGGCCAGGCCCGCCCGCGCGAACAGAGCCAGGTCGTAGGCGCTGGAGTACTGTCCGTCGGCGTCCAGCCCGGTCGGGTCGGTCACCGTGGTGTCGTGCGCCCCGAGCTCCTTGGCCTTCTGGTTCATCCGCTGGATGGTGCTCTTGACGCCACCCTGGTCGTGGACGCACAGGGCGTGCACCGCGTCGTTGCCGGACGCCAGGAACATGCCCTGGAAGAGCAGGTCGACCGAGTAGCGCAGCCCGGGGTGGACGCCGACCTTGCTGCCCACGATCCCGGCGTCGCCGTCGGTGCCGACCAGCACGTCCGACTTCTTCAGCCGGGGCAGCAGCACGAGCGCGGTGAGGGTCTTGAGCGTGCTGGCGGGCCGCAGCTTGGCGTGCGGCGCCTTCGCGGCCAGCACCTCGCCGGTGTCGATGTCGGCGACGACGTACGCCGATGCCTGGACGGCCGGCGGTGTCGCGCCATCGGCGACCACCGTCGGCTTCGTGGTCAGCAGGTCGCCGCCGACCGGGCCTTGTGGGCCCTGGCCGGCGGCGGTTGCTGTCAGCGGACCGCTGACCACCAGTGCGGCGGTAGCGGCTGCCGTCAGAAGCACACGCATCGGCGGCACTCTAGACGGCGACAGGGTTAGGCGTCACGCCCGGTACGCGGTCCACATGTTGCTGATCCGCGTGCTCTGCCCGGGAGTGAACTGGTTGTAGCAGGCGTCGTACGAGTAGTCCATGTAGTTGTGGATCGGGTCCAGACCGGGCAGCGAGCAGGAGTCGCGGCCGGTCGGGCAGCCGTTGGTGGCGCTGCCCTGGGCCGGCGTGTCGGACACGGAGTCATTCGTGCTCGTGCAGCCGCCCTGGAACGTGTGGTAGAGCCCGAACCAGTGGCCGGCCTCGTGCGTGGCGGTCTTGCCGAGGTTGTAGTTCGTCGACGAACCACCCGGCAGCGAGCTGTACTGCACCCGGATACCGTCGATCGACGGGTTGCTCGCGTAGTCCCACGGGAACGTCGCGATACCGAGGTAGGAGAAGTTGACCAGCCAGATGTTGAGCGCGTTCTTGCCGCCCTTGCGGGTCTGCGAGCGGTAGGTGGTGCTCTGGCCGTCGCGGTGCCAGGTGCTGTTGTTGTAGCGGTAGGTGCCGGCCAGGTAGAAGCTGAAACCGGTGTTCGCGGCCTGGGACGACTCGCCGCCGGCGAAGTTCTGGTTCAGCTCGGCGATCTGCTGCGAGATCTGGGTGTTGGTCACGTCACCGGCGCCGGAGCTGCTGCGCATCACGTGCACGTACACGGGCACGCTCGCGGCGGCCAGCGTGCCGGCCTTCGGCGCCAGCCCGCGGGCTGCCTTCGCCTTCAGGATCTGCACGGTCTTCGCGTCGATCGCCTTCTGCTCGGCCACGGACAGCTCGCGGTGGTCAGCCTCCTGGCCGCCGCGCGCCGAGGTCGGGTCGGCCGGCATGAAGCAGGGGTTGCCGACCTGGTCGACCGGCAGCTTCGCCGACGCCTGACCGCCGAGTGGGCTGAACGTGAGCGCCGTACCGGCCAGCAGAACGGCCAGGGCGCGGGGACGGGTGATGAAAGATCGCATAGGAGCGTCCTCCGGAAAAGGGCCGCTTGGGCGGTGCGGCCGAATCCCCCGATTTTCCGCACGATCCCGGGAAGTGCAAACCCATCCGCTGACAGTTGAGTGCCACGGCACCACCGCGCCGGACGTTGACACGAGAGGGGTAGGCTTGAGTCAATGGACTGGTTGTAGACCAATAGACCGTGGGAGTGGCCGTGGCTTCTGGTGGTGGGAAGTTGAGCGTGCAGGAGCTCCGGGACCTGGTGGCTCGAGGTCAGGTCGACACCGTGCTGGTGGCGATCACCGACATGCAGGGCCGGTTGCAGGGCAAGCGCTGCGGCGGGCGGTACTTCGTCGAGGAGGTGCTGAAACACGGCACCGAGGGCTGCAACTACCTGCTCGCCGTGGACGTCGACATGAACACCGTGGACGGCTACGAGATGTCCTCCTGGGACCGCGGGTACGGCGACCTGGTGATGGCGCCCGACCTGGACACGCTCCGGCTGGTCCCATGGCAGCCGGGCACGGCGCTGGTGCTGTGCGACGTCGAGTGGCTGGACGGCACGCCGGTGGTGGCGTCGCCGCGGCAGGTGCTCAAGGCGCAGCTCGAGCGGCTGGCCGAGCGCGGCATGAAGGCGTACGTCGGCACCGAGCTCGAGTTCATCGTCTTCGACGACACCTACGAGGCCGCGTGGGACAAGCGCTACCGCGACCTCACCCCGGGCAACCAGTACAACGTCGACTACTCGCTGCTCGGCACCGCCCGGGTCGAGCCGCTGCTGCGCGCCATCCGCAACGGGATGACCGGCGCAGGCATGTACGTCGAGTCGGCCAAGGGCGAGTGCAACCTCGGCCAGCACGAGATCGCGTTCCGGTACGACGAGGCCGTCGTCACCTGCGACAACCACTCGATCTACAAGAACGGCGCGAAGGAGATCGCCGCCAACCACGGCAAGAGCCTGACCTTCATGGCCAAGTACGACGAGCGCGAGGGCAACTCGTGCCACATCCACCTGAGCTTCCGGTCCACCGAGGGCGCCGCGGTCCTGGCCGGTGACCGCGATCACGGGTTCTCCGAGCTGATGGAGCAGTTCATCGCCGGCCAGCTCGCCTGCCTGTCCGAGTTCACCTACCTGCTGGCGCCGAACATCAACTCCTACAAGCGGTTCAGCAAGGGCAGCTTCGCGCCGACCGCGGTCGCCTGGGGCCTGGACAACCGCACCTGCTCGCTCCGCGTGGTCGGCCACGGCGAGTCGCTGCGGGTGGAGAACCGGCTGCCCGGAGGTGACGTGAACCCGTACCTCGGCGTCGCCGCGATCATCGCCTCCGGCCTCTACGGCATCGAGAACGAGCTGGAGCTCGAGCCGCTGCTGGAGGGCAACGCCTACGAGTCGGACAAGGAGCACGTGCCGTCGACCCTGCGTGAGGCGGCCGCGCTGTTCACCGGCTCGAAGATCGCCCGCGAGGCGTTCGGCGACGAGATGGTCGACCACTACGCCAACGCGGCCCGGGTCGAGCTCGACGCGTACGACGCCGCCGTCACCGACTGGGAGCGCATCCGTGGCTTCGAACGCCTTTAGCCCCCGCATCGGCATCACGACGTACCTGGAGCCGGCCTCGTGGGGGATCTGGCAGCGTGAAGCGGCGCTGCTGCCGAAGGTCTATCTCGATGCGGTCGTGGCCGCCGGCGGCGTACCGCTGTTGTTGCCTCCGGTCGGCACCGATCCGACCGTCCTGGAGTTGCTCGACGGTCTGGTCGTGTCCGGCGGCTGCGACGTCGATCCCGGCGCGTACGGCGCTCGGTCGCACCCGGAGACGGTCGACACCAGACCCGGCCGGGACGAGCATGAGCGGATCCTGATCAGCGCGGCCCTCGACCGGGACCTGCCGTTGCTGGCGGTCTGCCGCGGACTGCAGATGCTCAACGTCACGCTCGGCGGCACGCTGCACCAGCACCTGCCGGAGGTCGTGGCCCACGACGAGCACCGGCCGATGCCGGCGATCTTCGGCACGACCGAGGTCAAGGTCGAGCCGGACACGCTGGCCGCACGGATCTTCGGCGACCGCACGAGCGGGCGCTGCTACCACCACCAGGCCCTCGACGTCGTCGCCCCGACCCTGCGGGTGACCGCCCGCGCGGGTGACGGGACCGTCGAAGCGGCCGAGGTGGACGGGCGCGACTTCGCCATCGGCGTGCAGTGGCACCCGGAGGAGAACGCCGAAGACCTGCGGCTGTTCACGGCCCTGATCGAAGCATCCAGGAGAAGTTCATGACGCACGACGTGATCAACCCGGCCACCGAGAAGGTGGTCCGGACGATCTCGCTGGCGACCGAGGCGGACGCCGACGCGGCGATCGCCCGGGCCGCGAAGGCCTTCGAGACCTGGCGGAACGTCACGCCCGCGGACCGCGGCCGGCTGCTGCGCCGGTTCGCGGATGCGGTCGACGCCGACCTGGAGAACCTGGCCGCGCTGGAGGTCGAGAACGCCGGCCACACGATCGGCAACGCGCGCTGGGAGGCGGGCAACGTCCGGGACGTGCTGACCTACTACTCGGCCGCTCCGGAACGCCTGTTCGGCAAGCAGATTCCCGTTGCCGGCGGCATCGACGTGACGTTCCACGAGCCGCTCGGCGTGGTCGGCGTGATCGTGCCGTGGAACTTCCCGATGCCGATCGCCGGCTGGGGTTTCGCGCCCGCGCTGGCGGCCGGCAACACCGTCGTGCTGAAGCCGGCCGAGCTGACGCCGCTGACCGCGATCCGGCTCGGTGAGCTGGCGCTGGAGGCCGGGCTGCCGCCGGGCGTGTTCGAGGTGGTGCCGGGCCAGGGGTCGGTCGTCGGGCAGCGGTTCGTCACGCATCCCGCCGTACGCAAGGTGGTCTTCACCGGGTCGACCGCGGTCGGCAAGCAGATCATGGCCGGGTGTGCCGAGCAGGTGAAGCGGGTGACGCTCGAGCTCGGCGGGAAGTCGGCCAACGTCGTGTTCGCCGACGCGGACCTGGAGAAGGCCGCGGCCCATGCGCCGTACGGCGTGTTCGACAACGCCGGCCAGGACTGCTGCGCGCGGTCGCGGATCCTGGTCGAGCGGACGGCGTACGACCGGTTCCTGGAGCTGCTCGAGCCGGCGGTGAAGGGGTTCAAGGTCGGTGATCCGAGTGATCCGGCGACCGAGATGGGGCCGCTGATCTCGGCCGAGCAGCTCGCCAAGGTCGAGTCCTACGTGGAGAACGTGGCGTTTCAGGGGACGGCGCCCAGTGGTCCCGGCTTCTGGTTCCCACCGACCGTGCTGACCGCGCCGAGTGAGCGGGTGCTTCGGGAGGAGATCTTCGGGCCGGTGGTCGCGGTCGTGCCGTTCGAGGACGAGGCGGACGCGCTGCGGATCGCGAACGACAGCGAGTACGGGCTGTCCGGGTCGATCTGGACCCGGGACGTCGGCCGTGCGCTGCGGGTCGGTCGCGGTGTCGAGGCGGGCAACCTGTCGGTCAACTCGAACTCGTCCGTGCGGTACTCGACGCCGTTCGGCGGCTACAAGCAGTCCGGCCTCGGCCGCGAGCTCGGCCCGGACGCGCTGGACGCGTTCACCGAGACCAAGAACATCTTCATCAGCACGGAGGACTGAATGGACGTGAAGGCAAGCCGGCTGGAGGGCCGGGTCGCGGTGGTCACCGGCGGGGCGAGCGGGATCGGCCTGGCCACGGTACGGCGGCTCGCGGCGGAGGGCGCGCACGTCGTCATCGGTGACCTCGACCCCGCCGCCGGAAAGGCTGCCGCGGACGAGGCCGGCGGGTTGTTCGTCGCCACCGACGTCACCGACGCGGCTGCGGTGGACAATCTCTTCAAGCAGGCCTTCGACACCTACGGCAGCGTCGACATCGCATTCAACAACGCGGGCATCTCGCCGCCGGACGACGCGTCGATCCTGGACACCGGGCTCGAGGCGTGGCGCAAGGTGCAGGAGGTCAACCTGACCTCGGTGTACCTGTGCTGCAAGGCCGCGATCCCTTACATGCAACGGCAGGGCAAGGGCTCGATCATCAACACGGCGTCGTTCGTCGCGGTGATGGGCGCGGCCACCTCGCAGATCTCGTACTCCGCGTCCAAGGGCGGCGTGCTGGCGATGAGCCGCGAGCTCGGCGTCGAGTTCGCCCGGCAGGGGATCCGGGTCAACGCGCTCTGCCCGGGCCCGGTGAACACGCCGCTGCTCACCGAGCTGTTCGCGAAGGACCCGGAGCGGGCCGAGCGCCGGCTGGTACACGTGCCGATGGGGCGGTTCGGCGAGCCGGAGGAGATCGCGGCCGCGGTCGCCTTCCTGGCCAGCGACGACGCCTCCTTCATCACCGCCAACACGTTCCTGGTGGACGGCGGCATCTCGGGCGCGTACGTGACCCCGCTCTAGTCTGTGACCATGGTTGCCCAGGCAGACGATGCGTTGTTCCGGCCGGTCCGGACCGGGAACCCGTTCGAGGAGACGGTCGAACGGTTGCTGCAGGCAATCAAACTCGGGGTCGTGGTGCCGGGGGACCGGCTGCCGTCCGAACGCGACCTGGCGGCCCGGCTGAACGTCAGCCGGGTCACCCTGCGCGAGGCGATCCACGCGCTGACCGAGGCGGGCTACGTCGAGTCCCGGCGCGGGCGATACGGCGGCACGTTCGTCAACGAGCAGTTGCCGAAGCCCCGCCGTACCCCGGCCAAGCGACTGGCCCGCGAGCTGGGTGACGGCTTGGACGACGCCTTGGTACTGCGTGCCGCCTTGGAAACCGGGGCCGCGGAGGCGGCCGCCGCCCGGTCGCTGAGCGCCGCCGAGGAGGAGCACCTCCGCCGGTGTCTCGCGGAAACCTCGGCCGCCTCGCTGACCGACTACCGCCGCCTGGATTCGCGGCTGCACCTGGCGATCGCGGAGGTCACCGGCTCTCCGTCGCTCACCTCGGCGACGGCCGACGCCCGGATGCGGCTGAACGAACTGCTGGACGCGATCCCTTTGCTGGAACGCAACATCGAGCACTCCAACGAGCAGCACGAGGCGATCGTCGACGCGATCCTGGCCGGGGACGTCGAGGCCGCCCGCCGCGCGATGCAGGAACACCTGTCCGGCACCGCGGCCCTGCTCAGAGCCTTCCTCAGTTTCCCTTGACACCGGTTGTGGCGCATGTCTCAATGATCTCCAAAGGTCTAGGGGGAGACCATTGAAGCTGCTGCCCCGAGGAGGCGCCGGTGAGCAAGGACGAGAGTGTTGTCGAGCCGACAGCCCTGACCGAGGACGAGAAACGCCTGCACCAGCTGGGGTACGCGCAGGAGTTGTCCAGGACGATGTCCGGGTTCTCCAACTTCGCGGTGTCGTTCACGATCATCTCGATCCTGTCCGGCTGCCTGACGCTGTACGGGTTCGGGATGAACACCGGCGGACCGGTGATGATCGTGTGGGGCTGGCCGATCGTCGGCCTGATGACGTTGTTCGTCGGCCTCGCGATGGCCGAGGTGTGCTCGAGCTACCCGACCGCGGGCGGCCTGTACTACTGGTCCGCCAAGCTCGCTTCGAAGAACGGCCCGGCCTGGTCCTGGTTCACCGGCTGGTTCAACTTCCTCGGCCAGGTCGCGGTGACCGCGGGCATCGACTTCGGCGCCGCGTTCTTCCTGAACGCGTTCCTCGACCTGCAGTTCGGCTTCAGCGCGACGCCGGGGCACACCATCCTGCTGTTCGGCATCATCCTGCTGGTGCACGGGTTGCTGAACTCGCTCGGCGTGAAGCTGGTCGCGCGGCTCAACGACATCAGCGTTTGGTGGCACATCGCCGGCGTGCTGTTCATCGTCGGCGCGCTCGTCGTGCTGCCGGACAACCACCAGTCGGCCGGGTTCGTGTTCGGTGAGTTCGTCAACAACACCGGCTGGGGCTCGACGTTCTACGTGGCCCTGCTCGGCCTGCTGCTGGCGCAGTACACCTTCACCGGGTACGACGCCTCCGCGCACATGACCGAGGAGACGCACGACGCGGCCCGGTCGGGGCCGCGCGGGATCGTGATGTCGATCCTGGTCTCGCTCGGCGCCGGGTGGGTGCTGCTGATCGGCCTCACGTTCGCGATCCAGAGCTACGACGGCGCCCTCGAGAGCGAGACCGGTGTGCCGCCCGCGCAGATCTTCATCGACGCGGTCGGGCTGACGATGGGCAAGGTGCTGCTGCTGGTCGTGATCGGGGCGCAGCTGTTCTGCGGGATGTCATCGGTGACGGCGAACTCGCGGATGATCTACGCGTTCTCCCGCGACGGCGCGCTGCCCGGGTCGAAGTTCTGGCACCGGATCAACCACCGGACCCGGACGCCCACCAACGCGATCTGGCTGGCCGCCGGCGGCTCTTTCCTGCTCGGCCTGCCATACCTGTGGAACGTGACCGCGTACGCCGCGGTGACCTCGATCGCGGTGATCGGGCTCTACATCGCCTACGTGCTGCCGACCCTGCTCCGGTTGCTGCAGGGGTCCGACTTCCAGCCCGGCCCGTGGTCGCTCGGCCGCTGGAGCCGGCCGATCGGCATCGTGGCGATCGTCTGGGTCGCCTTCATCACGATCCTGTTCATGCTGCCCCAGGTCAGCCCGGTCAGCGGCAGCACCTTCAACTACACGCCGGTCGCCGTACTGGTCGTCCTCGGCTTCGCGACGGTCTACTGGCTCGTCTCCGCCCGCCGCTGGTTCGAGGGCCCCAAGGTCCAGGGCACCGAGGAGGAGCTGGCCGCGATCGAACGCGACCTCGAATCCATCTAACTTTCAACCACAACGACTCGGTCGCCGGGGTTCCGGCGGCCGAGTCGTGCGTTGCCGGTGCGGTGTCGACCGGCAGCCGCTGCCATCTCGTGCCCCGGCACAACAGTGCCGTCCGGAGCGCTCATATCAGGCATGCGACGGGTGACAGGATGGTGACGGGATGGTTTCCTCATGTGACACTCACCGTGTCGGATGGTCGTTGACTGTGATAATCGGCGAGGGTAATCCTTCGAGGAGTTCTGTGATCGATGACTGACGACGAGCTGGTCGGGCGCGCCGGGCTGGTCGAGCGTGCGCGGAAGCAGCTCGAGACCAGCGGCAGCGTGCTGCTCTACGGCCCGACCGGGATCGGCAAGTCAGCCCTCGGCCGCGCGCTGGTCGCGGATCGCACCAAGGCCGGCTGCCGGGTCCTCAGCGCCGCCCCGTCACAGTCCGAAGCCGGCCTCCCGTACGTCACTCTCCTCGACCTGCTCTCCAACCAGCTCGAGCTGGCCTGGCAGGTGCTGCCCGACCACCTCCGGCAGCCGCTCGAGGTGGCTCTGCTGAAAGCCAGTGCGCCTGACACGGTGCGCGACGAGCTGGCTGTGCGCCTCGCCGTACTGCATGTTCTCCGTCGGCTGGCCGCCAACGGGCCGGTGCTGCTCGTGGTGGACGACATCCAGTGGGTGGACCCGTCCAGCCTCGAGGTCCTGACCTTCTGCGCCCGCCGGCTGACCGACGGGGTGCACATGCTCGCCACCGAGCAGGTGGCCGACGGCGACCTGCCGGTGATGGCGGAGGCGTGCCCCGAGCCGGTGCTGCAGCTGGAGGTGCCGCCGCTCACCGAGCCCGACGTCCTCGGTCTGCTGCGGCAGCGCCTGTCCAGCCCACTTCCGGTGCGCACGGCCCGCCGCATCTTCACGGCGAGCGCAGGGAATCCCTTCATGGCGCTGGAGCTCGGCCGCGCGGTGCTGCGCCATCCGCAGGGGGTGTCGCCGAACGATCCGCTCCCGGTGTCCAGCCGGCTCAAGACGCTGCTCGGCGACCGCCTGGCCGACCTCTCGGCCGGCGCGCACGAGCTCCTGCTCCATGCGGCCTCGTCGCCGCGTCCGACGACGACTCAGATCGCGCAGTCCCTCGGGCGGCCGATCGACGGTCAGCTGGCCGAGGCCGAAGCGCTCGGGCTGGTCGACGTGTCCTCCGAGCGCCTGCGGTTCACGCATCCACTGCTGCGGGAGTTCGTGTACGCCGAGGCGACGTCGGCCGCCCGGCGGCAGGCGCACGCCCAGCTCGCGGCCGTGGTCGACGAGCCGGTCGAGAACGCGACCCACCGCGCGCTCGCCACCCAGGAGGCCAACCCGGAGCTTGCCGTCACCATCGAGGAGGCCGCCGCGGTCGCGGCCGGCCGTGGTGCGCCTGGCGCGGCCGCGACACTGTGGCGGCTGGCCGCCGAGCGTACGCCGATCAGCCTGCCGGACGACCGTGCTCGACGCCTGACGCGAGCCGCTGACGACGCCGCGGCCGCCGGGCATCTGGCGGAGTCGGCCGAGATGGCGCGGCACGCCGTACAGGCGGCAACGAATCCAGAGACCAAGGTGCCGGCGCTGTTGCTGCTGGTGGACGCCGCGTGGCCCGATCGGGACCGGCGCGTGGAGCTGCTGGCGGAGGCGTTCGAGGCCGCGGTCGGGAACAAGCGGCTCGAGGCGCGGGTGCGGATCATGCGCAGCCACAGCGAGTACTTCGACCGCCGGCTGGACGAGGCGCAGGAGGATGCGCGGGTCGCCGAGGGGTTGGCCCGGGAGTGCGGTGACACCGAGGCGATCGTGGACGCGCTGAGCGCGGCTTCGTCGGTGCAGATCGCCCGGGATGCCGAGCAGACCGCGGATGCGCTGCTGCAGCAGGCGGCTGACCTGTCGCACGACCTACCGCTCACCAAGACCGTGGTCAACGCGCGGCAGATGGCGGCGATGCGGGAGCTGTTCCGCGGCCGGACCGCGGAGGCGATCTCGTCGATCAGCGCGCTGGTGGACGAGGTCCGCGACGGCGGGGCGATGCGGTGGCTGGCGTCCGTGCTGATCTCGGCGACCGCGATCTACGAACGCAGCGGGCGCGGTGCGGACGCGCTCGCCGCGGGACACGAGTGCTACCAGTTGATGCAGGACATCGGCGAAGAGGCCGAGGTCGGCATGATCATCGCGAGCCGCGCGGAGTGGGCCGGCGGCAGTGCGGCGATGGGCCGGCAGTTGGCCGAGGCCGCGCTCGAGGGCGTCCGGCTGGTCGGGAACGACGAGTGGACCGGGCCTGCACTGGCGTCGCTGGGGCTGATCGGCGTGCTGACCGGGGATCCGCAACGTGCGGTGGAGGCGTTCGACGCGATCGCGGACTCGGGGGAGGCGGCGATGCCGTTCGACCCGGCCGTCATCCCGTGGCACGCGGACTACGCGGAGGCGTTGGTCGCGGCCGGGCGGCTGGAGGACGCGGCGACGCTGATCGCCGACATCCGCAATCGTGCCGAGACGTTGGACCGCGCGGTCGTGCGGGTCGGGCTGGCCCGTTCCGAGGCCTTGCTGATCGCCAAGCAAGGCGACCCGGCCGCCGCGCTGGACCTGCTGGAGAAGACGATCAGTACGGCGGGGGATCGCGTCTACCCGCTGGACCTGGCCCGCTGCGAACTCACCCGCGGCCGGGTCGCCCGGCAGGCTCGCCGCCGTTCGGTCGCCCGGACGGCGTTCCTGGACGCGATCGAGCAGTTCGAGGCGTACGGCGCTCCCGCGTGGCGTGAGGTGGCGGAGACCGAGCTCGCGCGTCTCGACGTACCGAGTCGCAGCCGTCAGCCGTCGGAGCTCACCGACAACGAGCAGCAGATCGTCTCCATGGTTCGCGACGGCTCGACCAATCGCGAGATCGCGGCCGCCCTGTACCTCAGCGTCAAGGCCGTCGAGTCCCAGCTGACCCGGCTCTACCGGCGCTTCGGTGTGGCCAACCGGACGCAGCTCCTGCGGATGGTCGATCGGCCGAATCCGTAGTTGAACGTCGTACCGGTCTGCAGGGAAACCCTTGAGTGACCCGCCAGTAGCTTGGCATCTCTTGCCGTCCGCTTCCCGATCGACGACTGTCGTTGGGCAGTGAGCTCGCCCCTCGCGCCGGGGCGGCCGAGTGAGGCGCGGCCGCCCCGTTTCGCCTTCCTTGCGACAATGAACCGGTGAAACTCGAACGCAAGCACGCTCTCGTCCTGATCGGCATCGCGATCTGGAACGTGGTGACCTACCTGCGCTTCATCAAGGCGCTCGCCGACACCGAGGGGCGGCCGACCGGGTACTACGTCGCGCACACGATCCTGATCGTCGTGAACCTGCTGATCGCCGGGGTGCTCGGCACCTGGGGCGTGAAGGCGTACAAGGCCTCGAAGCTCAGCGCTTCACAAAACTCGCCGGTGTGACGCCGAGCATCTTCCGGAAGTGCCGGTTGAGGTGTGACTGGTCGTAGAAGCCGGCCAGCGTCGCCACCTCGGCCGGCGGGCAGCCGTCGAGCAGGTAGCGCCGCGCCAGGTCCACCCGTCGGCCGGTCAGATAGCGGTGGGGCGGCATCCCGTACTCGCGGCTGAACGCCCTGACCAGGTGGGTCGGATGAGCGTGTACGAGCTTTGCTGCGTCGTCCAGCGTGATCCCGGCTGGGACGTGGCCATCCAGTACGTCGCGCAGTCGGCTCGCGAGCCCGGGGTCGCGCCGGTCCGGTGGATCGGTGACGTTTCGGCGGAGGTGTTGGCGCAGGCGTTCCTCGATCAGGGTCAGCCGGCTTTGCGCTTCCAGGTCTTCCTTGCCGTCTCGGAGTACGCCGTGGAGTTGGTGGATGCGGTGCCGCAGGACGGGATCGACGTACTCGGGCTGGTCGACGGCGGCGCCGATCACGTTGTCGCCGAGGCGATCGGGCTCGAGGTACAGCACCCGTTTGCGGAAGCCCTCGGGGCGGACCGAGCGGCCGTCGTGCGGGACGTTCGGCGGTAGCAGCGAGACCTGCGCTTGGGCCAGGCCGTGCTCGCGGTGGTCCAGGTCGTACCGTACGGCGCCCTCGTCGACGATCAGGACGGTCCAGGCGTCGTGCGTGTGACTCGGGTACGCGTGCGACGGGAAGTGGGCGTGCAGGACCTCGACGACGCCGCTCAGCGCGGGCCGCCAGGCCCTCACCTCAGCGCCGGCGTTCACCCTTCAGAACATACGCTGCCTGCCGTGAAGGTCTATCTGAGCGTGGACATGGAAGGCATCACCGGGCTGGTCGACGCGGAGGACGTCCAGCCGCCGGGCCGCGACTACGAACGCGGCCGGGTGCTGATGACCGAGGACACGAACGCCGCGATCCGGGGCGCCTACGCGGCGGGCGCGACCGCCGTACTGGTGAACGACGCGCACGGCCCGATGCGCAACCTGCTGCCCGACGTCCTCGACCGGCGCGCCACGCTGATCAAGGGCCGGCCGAAGCCGATGGGCATGATGGAGGGGCTGACCAGCGAGTACGACGCCGCCCTCTGCATCGGCTACCACGCGCGGGCCGGGGTGCTCGGCGTCCTCAGCCACAGCTTCATGGGCCACGAGATCGAGGACATCTGGCTCGACGACCAGGTCGCCGGCGAGATCGGCCTCTTCCACGCTGCGGCTGCCGCGTACGGCGTACCTGTCGCGATGCTCACCGGCGACGACACAGCCTGCTTTGAAATGACCGCCTGGGACCCGAACGTGGCCGTCGTCCCGGTGAAATACGCCAAGGACCGCTTCGCCGCCGAACTGGTCCCCGTCCCCGACGCCCAAGCCGCCATCGAGCAAACCGCCGCCAAAGCTCTCGCGGCCCTCCCGCCCCTCCCCACCAACCGAACCTCCACCGGCGAACTGACCGTCCGCTGGCAGTCGGCTTCCGTCGTCTCCCACCTGACTGCCATCCCCGGCGTCACCCGCCGAGACGACCGCACCGTCACGGTCCAAGCCGACATGCCCCACCTCTACCGCCTCTTCAACCTCTTCCTCCGAGTAGCCACCGCAGTAACCACCAACCCGCCGTACTGCTGAAAGACATCGCCCCTCGGCGGCGACAGTCCTTTCCGCGCGCCGCCGAGGGGGCCAACAGACAGCCGCCGCCGAGGGCGGTGACCCTCACAGTCCCCACCAGCAAGCCGTCCGGCCTGCCTCCGGGCTGCACAATCCCACCGCGACCTCAGTCCACTCGCCGACCGCCTGCGGGCGCGATCACACGCCGCGGCGCTGCCGAAGGCGGCCAACAGTCAGTCGGCGGAGGCGGTGTCCTTCCTCCACCCAGAGCACAGTCCACTCGCCGAACACCTGTTGGCGCGACCGCGCTGTGCGGCGCCGCCGGAGGCGGCCAATAATGCGATCGCGGCGGCGGATGGTCGGCGAGTCGGCTGTGGTGGGGTGGGTTGACAGGCCGGGGCGAGCCGGACGGCGTGTTGATGTGGGGCTGTGGGAGGGCACCGCTTCCGCCGCGGCAGTCTGTTGGCAGCCTCTCCGCCCGACTCTCTGCAACTTCAGGGGATAACCACGCGGGTTATGGGTTCTCTACTCGTGTACGCGCAGAGAACCCAGTATTTGAGCGGATAACCCCTCGTACGTCGTACGGCATGGCGCACTGTGGCGGACGGCGAGGCAGCCTCGGCCCACTCTCCGCAGCTTTAGGGATGACCACGCGGGTTGTGGGTTGTCTGCTCGTATGCGAGCGGAGAACCCAGCATTTGTGGGGATAACCCGTCGAAGGTCGGGCGGCGATGCTGGCGCTCGGAGGCGGGCGGGGGGTGGGGCTGGGGGCGCTAAGAACGTACAAGCGGTGGGGTGGGGGTTGCGGCACGGTGGTGGGATGGATGACGTGAGTGGGCCGGTTCGGTTCGAGACGAAGATTGGTGTGGTTTTGCGGGGGGATTTGGCGGGGTGGCAGCGGGTTAATGTGACGGCGTTCTTGGTGAGTGGGATTGCGGGGACGCGGGCGGAGGTGGTGGGGGACGCGTATGAGGATGCGGATGGGCAGACTTACCTGCCGATGTTTCGGCAGCCGGTGATGGTGTTCGAGGGGGACAAGGAGTTCATGCGGGTGGCGCATGAGCGGGCGGTGCGGCGCGGGGTGGAGTGTGCGGTGTTCACCCAGGAACTGTTTGCTACGGGCAATGATCGGGACAATCGGGCGGCGGTGAAGGCGGTGCGGACCGCGGAGCTCGACCTGGTGGGGATCGCGGTGTACGGGCCGAAGAACGCGGTCGACAAGGTGCTCAAGGGCGCGGCCAAGCACCCCTGACCGAAGCGGTCAAGAACCCCTGAGCGAAGCGGTCAAGAACCCCCGAGCGAAGCGGCCCAGGCAGCCCTGAGCGAGCGGCCAAGCGCCTCGGAGCGACCAGTCTCAGCGTGGTGAGAAGTAGCGCCAGGTGGTGCCGCGGTCGAGGGTGGTGGCTATGCGCTTGTCCAAGGTAGGCCCGTAGATCATGTCGTCGCTGCGGGCGAGGTCGGTCAGCTTCGGCGGTGTCTTGCTCAGCAGGATGGGCCGGAACTCGTAGATCGCGTACAGCTTGTTCGTCGGGTCGGCCTGTGGGGCGCCGAGCAGCAGGGCGGTCTGGTCGTTGAACGGCACGGCCGGCGTGCCCTTGGTCCAGGTCGGTGACGGCACCGTCCGCCAGGTGGCGCCCCGGTCGGTCGACATCCGCACGATCGTGACCTCCTCAGTGGTCGAGGTGGTCGCGATCAGCGTGTGGCCGCCGGGGCTGACCGCCAACGAGGCGCCCGGGTGATCGGGATCGAGCAGCGTCTGCCCCCATGTCTTGCCCCCGTCGTCGGTCCAGAGGACGTCGGCGCGCGGCGCGTCCCCGCTCTGATTGCCCAGGACCCACCAGCGCCCAGTGCTGTCGCGGACCGCCGAACCGGCGCTGTCCAGACCCTCGACCACGAGCGGACGCACCGTCGACTCCTCGGGATTCAGTACGGCGAGCTGCCCGGGGATGATGTCGTCGCTGAGGATCTTGTCCTTGCCGAACGTGGTCGACGCCGTGAGGGTCCGCAGCGCGCTGGCTCTAGGACCACGATCGGTCAGCCGGAACATCACGTTCTTCGGCGAGGCCGGGTCGTCCTCGGCCAGCCGTGGATCTCCTGGCCTGCCCAGTGCGACGACCTCGTCACGGACCTGCAGGGTCACCCAGTACGACGTCCCCACCGGTGTCGTCGCCTGCTGGTTGTCCCGTTGCAGCACAGCCGCGTAGGTACACCAGCTGTTGCAGCTGGTCCAGGTCGCTCCCCAGCGCTTCGACGAAGCCAGCGTCACCGAGGTCACCTCGGCGTCCGCGCCGCGCACCAACGCCTCACCCGCCGGGTCGGAAGCGTTCACCAGCGGCGGCACCGAGGGGGCGACCGGCGGCTGGGTGTCGTTCCGCGTGCCCCACGGAACGACAGCGGCCAGTACGACGACGGTCGCGGCGCCGGCGGCGACCAGGGCCTGGCGGCGTCGGCGGCGCCGTACCCCTCGGCGTTCCAGCTGCTCGAACGGCAGCGGGTCGATCGCGTCCTGGGCGGCCCAGGCCAGGTCTTTGAGCTCAGACATGGTCGACCTCCTCGGTGAAGTCGCGGACGAGGGGGGCCAGGCGGGCGCGGCCGCGGGCAAGGCGGGCCTTGACGGTGCCCTCGGGGATGCCCAGTTGGAGGGCGATGTCGCGGATCGGGAGGTCGACGATGTGGAACAGGGCGAGCGCCTCGCGCTGTTCCCACGGGAGCTGCTTCAGCGCGTCGACGAGGGCCACGTGATCGGGCGACAGGCCTGGTACGGCGTCCGGCGGCGGGCCGGCGCGGCTGATCAAGCCGTGGAAGACGGTGGCGCGGCGGAACCGGCTGCGGGCCACGTTGAGCGCGACGGTGCGCAGCCACGCCTCGGGGTTGTCGACCTGGGTGAACCGGCGCGGTTTCTCGACCGCGCGGACGAACGCCTCCTGGACCGCGTCCTCGGCCTCGCTGAGGCTGCCGCAGAGCGCGTACAGCTGGCCGACCAGCCGGCGGTAGCAGCCGTCGTACACCTCGCGCAGGCTTTCCATGCCGGCCTCCCCCAGAACGCAACCAACCTCTGCCCGGACGACTCCCGGTGGACAGAGGTTGGTTGCTTCACGGCCTGAATGTGACCCGCGTCACATCAGCTCAGCAGACGAACTCGTAGCTCTCGGCGTCGTTGTCGAAGCCCTGCAGCTCCAGGTTGTGGTACGACGTGTTGGCCTTGAGGTCCACGCTCCGGCCGCCGAGGTTGTCGTCGGCGTACAGCCGGACGATGCAGTTGGTCTCATTGCGGACCGACGAGATCTCGTTGTCGCCGTCCCAGCCGTCGATGTCACAGCCGTCCGGGCAGGTGTCCGGGGTCGTGTCGACGTACTGGCTGCCGGTGAAGTCAGGGTCCTCCCACATCCGCACGTTGCCGGCGGTCGGCGCGTTCTCGGCGGCCGCCGCCGGGGTGATCGCGGCGAACGCCGCCATTGCCAGTCCACAGACCAGAGTCGCTGCTACCCGCTTGCGGTTCATCTTCGTCTCCCTCGAGTTGGTGGTTCTGCAACACCTCCACCCAAAGCGCGCGGGCTTTCAGATCACTTTCAGTCAACTTTCGCAATCCCGCTGTGACGGAGCCGAGACGGAGCCGACGGACAGCCGTCACCCAGGCGACGAAAAGCCCCTGGACCGGACCGGTCCAGGGGCGTTCGTGGCTGCCGCAGGGTCAGACGCGCCGGAAGATCAGCGCGCGCTTCACTTCCTGGATCGCCTTGGTGACCTCGATACCGCGCGGGCACGCGTCGGTGCAGTTGAAGGTGGTCCGGCAGCGCCAGACACCCTCCTTGTCGTTGAGGATCTCCAGCCGCTGCTCGGTGCCCTCGTCGCGGCTGTCGAAGATGAACCGGTGCGCGCCGACGATCGCCTGCGGGCCGAAGTACTGGCCGTCGGACCAGAACACCGGGCAGGACGTCGTACAGGCCGCGCACAGGATGCACTTGGTGGTGTCGTCGAACCGGTCCCGGTCGGCCTGGGACTGGATCCGCTCCCGGGTCGGCTCGTGGCCGCTGGTGACCAGGAACGGCATCACCGAGCGGTACGCGTCGAAGAACGGCTCCATGTCGACGACCAGGTCCTTGAGCACCGGCAGGCCCTTGATGGGCTCGACGATGATCTCCTTCTCCGGGTTCAGGTCCTTGATCAGCGTCTTGCAGGCCAGCCGGTTGCGGCCGTTGATCCGCATCGCGTCGGAGCCGCAGACACCGTGCGCGCAGGACCGGCGGAAGGTCAGCGTGCCGTCCTGGTCCCACTTGATCTTGTGCAGCGCGTCCAGGACCCGGTCGGTCGGCTGCAACGTGACCGAGTACGTCTTCCACTCGGACTCGTCGACGACCTCCGGGTTGTACCGCAGGATCTTGACCTTGACGTCCATCAGTACTTGCGCTCCATCGGCTTGTAGCGGGTCTGCACGACCGGCTTGTAGTCCAGCCGGATGTTGACGTTGCCTTCGGCATCGATGTCGCGGTACGCCATCGTGTGCCGCATGAAGTTCACGTCGTCGCGCTTGTCGTAGTCCTCGCGGAAGTGGCCGCCGCGGGACTCCTTGCGGGCCAGCGCGGACACCACCAGCACCTCGGCCAGGTCGATCAGGAAGCCGAGCTCGACGGCCTCGAGCAGGTCGGTGTTGAACCGCTTGCCCTTGTCCTGGACGGCAACGTTCGCGAAACGTTCCTTCAGCGCCTCGATGTCGACCAGCGCCTGCTTCAGCGACCCCTCGGTCCGGTACACCTGAGCGTTCAGGTCCATGGTGGCCTGCAGGTCGGCGCGGATCGCGGCCACCCGCTCGGCACCGGTCGCGTTCCGCAGCCCCTCGACCAGGTCCACGACGAAGGTCTCCGGGTTGTCCGGAAGGTCTTCGAAGACGGCGGTCTCGGCGTACTCGGCGGCCGCGATGCCGGCCCGGCGGCCGAACACGTTGATGTCGAGCAGCGAGTTGGTGCCCAGCCGGTTCGCGCCGTGCACCGACACGCAGGCGACCTCGCCCGCGGCGTACAGGCCGGGGATCACGTCGTCGTTGTTGGCCAGCGCCTCGCCCTTGATGTTGGTCGGGATGCCGCCCATCGCGTAGTGCGCGGTCGGGAACACCGGGATCTGCTCGGTGTAGGGCTCCACGCCGAGGTAGGTCCGGGCGAACTCGGTGATGTCCGGCAGCTTCGCGTCGATGTGGGCCGGCTCCAGGTGGGTCAGGTCGAGCATCACGTATGCGCCGTCCGGGCCGCAGCCGCGGCCCTCGCGCACCTCGTTCGCCATCGCCCGGGCGACCATGTCCCGCGGCGCCAGGTCCTTCACGGTCGGCGCGTAGCGCTCCATGAACCGCTCGTTGTCCTTGTTCCGCAGGATTCCGCCCTCGCCGCGGGCCGCCTCGGACAGCAGTACGCCGAGACCCGCCAGGCCGGTCGGGTGGAACTGGAAGAACTCCATGTCCTCCAGCGGCAGGCCCTTGCGCCAGACGATGCCCATCCCGTCGCCGGTCAGCGTGTGCGCGTTCGACGTCGTACGGAAGACCTTGCCGAACCCGCCGGAGGCGAAGATCACCGACTTGGCCGAGAACACGTGCAGCTCGCCGGTGGCCAGCTCGTAGGCGACCACACCGCTGGCCCGGCCGTCGGTCATCAGCAGGTCCAGGACGTAGAACTCGTTGAAGAACTCCACGTTCTGCTTGATGCACTGCTGGTACAGCGTCTGCAGGATCATGTGGCCGGTGCGGTCGGCCGCGAAGCACGAACGCCGTACCACGGCCTCACCGTGGTTGCGGGTGTGGCCGCCGAAGAACCGCTGGTCGATCTTGCCCTCGGCGGTCCGGTTGAACGGCAGGCCCATCTTCTCCAGGTCGAGGACCGCGTCGACGGCCTCGCGGCACATCACCTCGGCCGCGTCCTGGTCGACCAGGAAGTCACCACCCTTGACCGTGTCGAAGGTGTGCCACTCCCAGTTGTCCTCCTCGACGTTGGCCAGCGCGGCGCACATGCCGCCCTGGGCCGCGCCGGTGTGCGACCGGGTCGGGTAGAGCTTGGTGAGCACCGCGGTCCGGGTCCGCTTGCTGGACTCGAGGGCGGCCCGCATACCGGCTCCGCCCGCGCCGACGATGACGACGTCGTACTGATGGCGCTGCATTGTTCAGAGATCCTTACTTGCTGCAGACCGACAGCGTGCTGTGCGGGTCCAGGCAGGGGTCGAAGGTGAAGATCACCAGGGTGCCGAGCACGACGATCACGATCGACGCGGTGATCAGCAGGGACTTCAGCCAGAACCGGGTCTGGTCCTTCTCGGCGTAGTCGTTGATGATCGTGCGCAGTCCGTTGGTGCCGTGCAGCATCGCCAGCCACAGCATCAGCAGGTCCCAGACCTGCCACAGCGGGTTGGCCCACTTGCCGGCCACGAAACCGAAGTCCAGCGCGTTGATTCCGTCGCCGAGCATCAGGTTCACGAACAGGTGACCGAGCACCAGGACGACGAGGGCGAGGCCGGACAGCCGCATGAACAGCCAGCTGTACAGCTCGAAGTTGGTCTGCCCGGACCGGTTCCGGCCGCCGCCCTTCAGGTTGCGCGACCGGCTGCTGGAGCGGGGAGCCGCGATCTCACTCATCTCAGCCTCCGAAGACGTGGGTGAGGTGTCGGATCACGAACGGCACGAACAGCACCACCCAGATCACGCCGACGCCGATCATCAGCTGGCGCTGGTAGCGCGGGCCCTTGGCCCAGAAGTCCACCAGGATCAGCCGGATGCCGTTGAACGCGTGGAACAGGATGGCAGCCACCAGGCCGACCTCGAGCAGGCCGACGATCGGGTTCTTGTAGGTGCCGATGACCTCGTTGTACGCCTCCGGGGAGACCCGGACCAGCGCGGTGTCGAGCACGTGCACCAGCAGGAAGAAGAAGATCCCCACGCCGGTGATCCGGTGCGCGACCCATGACCACATGCCCTCCCGGCCGCGGTACAGCGTGCCGGCTGGTTTGCTGGGCAAACCGATCCTCCGATCGGACGTCTGACCGAGAGCCGTGCGGCTGCCGCGACCGGCTCGACCGGGCGAAAACCAGGCCGCTTCGATGCTAGTCCTGTGATCAGGCTCGAAATGTCCTGACAGGTGTGAGATCGGTCGCGTCTTGACTTCAACCGGGCTTCAGCGTCGAGACTGCCGACAGGCCTGGGATGTCGCCCGGGTCACATCGAGGGGAGAACACGGTGAGTTTCTGGATCTGTGCGACGTGTGCGGTCGAGCACTCCGAGCAGGTCGAGGTCTGCGCGATCTGCGCCGACGAACGCCAGTGGGTGCCCGCCGACGGGCAGCACTGGACGACGCTCGAGGAACTGGCCGCCGCCGGGACCACGGTGGCGATCGAGGAGGTGGAGCCGCGGCTGTACGGCGTCACGTCGAAGCCGCCGACCGGGATCGGCCAGCAGTCGATGCTGGTGCAGACATCCGGGGGGAACCTGCTGTGGGACCCGATCGGGTACGTCGACGACGACGCCGTACGGCGGATCCGTGAGCTCGGCGAGGTCGTCGGGATCATCGCCAGCCACCCGCACATGTACGGCGTCCAAGTCGAGTGGAGCCACCGGCTGGGCAACGTCCCGGTGTACGTCTCCGAGGCGGACGCCGAGTGGGTCGCCCGGCAGGACCCGGTGATCCAGACCTGGTCGGGCAAGCTGACACCGCTCCCGGGCGTCACGGTGATCCAGCCCGGCGGACACTTCCCGGGCAGCGCGATCACCCACTGGGCGGAAGGTGCCGACGGCAAGGGCGTGGTGCTGTCCGGCGACACGATCTTCGCCAACCCGGACCGCACCTCGGTGAGCTTCATGCGCAGCTACCCGAACCGCATCCCACTCTCCGGTGCCGTCGTCGACCGGGTAGCTCGCTCCCTCGACGTCTTCGACTACGACCGCCTCTACAACAACTTCGGCGCCTGCATCCCCGTAGACGCCAAAGCAGTAGTCCGCCGCTCCGCCGACCGCCACGCCGCCTGGACCCGAGGCGACTACGACCACCTCACCTGACACCCAGCCCGGACCGCCCCCACGGCAAGGGGCGGTCCGGGGGCGGTGTCAGCTGCGGCCGACTGCCAGGCCGTCGATTTGGACGAGCTTGCCGGTCGAGGCGCTGACGAGCTTGAGGGTGCCGCTGAAGAGGGTGGATTGGACCGGGAGGCCGAGCACGACCTGGCGGTGGGTTGTCGGGTAGGCGAGGTTGACCGTGGTCAGGTACCTGTTGCCGGCGTACACCGCGACGGAACCGCAGGTCGGGCAGCGGGTCGCGATCAGGAAGAACCGCTTGCCCTGCACGGTCCGCGTCAGCGATTTGCCGTACGTCGTCGTCTGCGTCGTGGTCCCGTAGTAGAACGTCGACCCGGTCGCCCGGGTCCAGCCGGTCGAGGCCAACGTCAACGATCGGTCGTCGAGCGGCCGGGAGAAACAGCGTTCGGTACTCCACTGGCCGACGTTCCCGAGCTTGTCCTTCGCCCGCACCGATACGCAGTACTCGTACCCGGCCGCGACCGCGAGATTCATCGACGTCGCGGTCGTGTTCGTCCACGGCTGCACGTAAGCGCCGTACGGCCCGGCAGACGTGGCCCGCCGGTATTGCACGTCGTACGACGCAACCCCGTTGGCATCCGTAGCCGACACCGTCAAGGTCGCCGTCGCAGCCACCGAAGACTGGTAAGCCGGCGCCACCATCCGCGCCACCGGCCCCGTCGCGTCGACGGTGATGTTCCGGTACGCCGTGGCGCCGGTTCCGTCCGGTGCGATCGCACTGACGACGACCTGGTAGTCCCCGGACCGCAGCCCGGTCGCCGTGAAGGGCGAAGTGCACGGCGCGGCCGCCACGAACGATCCCTTGACCTCGCAGCGGAACCTGGTGCCTGCCGGGACGGCCGATCCGTCGAACGGAATGGAGATGTCCGGCCCCATCACCGCCGGTGTCGGCTTGATCGTCACGCCGAGCCGCTGCCAGGCCACGTCGGCTCGATTCGTCACGCTCTTCAGCCCGCTGTACACGTACAGGCCGCCGCCGGCGGATACGCCGAGCCGGTAGACGCGCCCGCTGGCCGTCAGCGCCAGGATCCAGGCGCCGCCGGACGGATCCAAGGTGATCTCACGCACCTCCGAGTCGAGCGTCGGAGTCGCTCCGTCCGGATCCCCGGACAGTCGCACGGTCGAGCCGTCACCGTAGGCGACCCACTGGCCGTTGGCCGAGACTCGAACCGGCCGGTCGGCCGGCACCTCGGCCTGACCCGGCCAGGTGGAGACCCGGGTCCCGCCGGCCGTGGCCTGGATCGTGGCGAGCCGGCTCGGCGTGAGGCGGTGGTCGGACACCACCAAGGTGCGGGCGTCCGGCATCCAGCTCGGGCTGGACAGCTGGCAGGCGATCTTCGTCGGCGTACCGCCGGTGGCCGCGATCACGTACACGCACGGGCTGTCGTTCTCGGGCGCCTGGAACGCGATGCGGGTGCCGTCAGGCGACCAGGACAGGCGGGTGATCGGCGCCGTGGAGCTCCAGAGTTTCACCGGTACGCCGACATCGCCCGGGGCGACCTTCTGCGTCCACAGAGTTCGCTCGGCGGTGTTCGTGACGTAGACGAGCGACTGCCCGTCCGGGGAACTGGCGACGGCCTCCTTGGGCTTGACCGAGCTCGGATCCGCCGGGAACGGGACGACGTTGCCGAACTCGTCTGCCGCCGCCAGGTCCCGGCTGTCCGGTTCGCCCTGCGTCACCACGATCTGCTCGTTCGTCCGCGGGACGGGCAACCGCGTGCTGACCGGTCCTTCGCCGACTTCGTTGACGACCGAGACGGCGTACTCGATGCCAGGCTTGGTGGTGGGCTCGGGCACGACGAAGTCGCCGGTCGTCTTCTCCGGGAACCACTCGACAGTCTCCACGCCGTTCAGGTAGCGGTGCAGGTTGTAGCCGAGAACCGCCGTACCACCTGCGGTCTGCAACGACCGCCAGTTGACCGTGTGGCCGTTGTACGTCGGCCGCACGGCCACGTTCTGTGCCTGGGCGACATCGACTCCGTGACCCGTGAGCTTCACGCTGTGCCGGCCCGAGGAGGTGGAGTCGATGACGGTCAGGGTGTTCGAGTCCGGGCCGGTCAGCTGAGGCATGTACCGCACGGTCGCGGTGCACGTCGCGCCAGGCAGCAACGACTGCGGGCAGTCCTCCGGGGCTTCTGGGTCCATTCGCCAGTCCACCCCTTCCTTGGCGACCGAGAACCCGGAGATCTGGACCGGATCGATGCCCGTGTTCTTGACGGTGAACGCGGCCCTCGCGGCCTCGCCGTACCTGACCTTGCCGAAGTCGTGCCGCTCCGGCGTGAAGGACAGTGCCTGGTAGCCGAGCGCGCTCCGGTAGCGGATCTCGTACCACGCGCCCGCGTCGGCGCCCTCGCACGTTCCGGCGGCCAGCGAGGCGGCGAAGGTCTCGAGTTGCAGGTCCGGCGTGTAGCTGACGGCGGTGACGCGAAGCGTGGCGGCGGAGGTGCAACTGCGCTCGCCTTGCGTGAGAGTCACCGCGGTCGGGGACTGCAAGTCGTAGTACCCGGGACCGGCGACGAGGGCCGGCAGCGTCACCTTCAGCGAACCGGCGGTCAACGTCCGGGAGCCGTCGGTGGGCGCCGAGGCCGTGACCGGGCTCGCGATCTCGTTCTTCAGCCAGGTGGTGGCCGCGCCGCTGTTGGCGTCGAGGGACAGTACGTCGATGTCGCCGACGGCCGGTGCCTCGGCGGCTCGGGTGGCTTTGAGTTCGGGGCTGGTGGCTGGGTCGGTGTCGGAGGTGGCGACCACGCGGTAGTCGGCGGTGGCGCCGGCGGGGATCGTCTCGTCGATCCAGGTGGTCGTCGAGTCGGTCAGAGCACCGCTGATGTCCTGCCAGTCCGTGGTCTGTTTGCGTTCGACTCGGTAGCCGGTGGCGTTGTCGATGTCGGTCCAGGTGACGCCGATGCCGTTGCGGGTCGGGAAGACCTGGGCGGTGGGTGCTGTGACGGACTCGTCGCCGAAGGCGTTGTGGGCTATGACGGGGATCGTGATGGCCGCGAGGGCGGCGGCCAGGGCGGAGCGGAAGAGGGCAGGGCGGGACAGGGCAGGCATGCGGGCGCGGCGCATTGGATCTCCAGGCAGGGGGATTCCGGCGCGCCCCGAACGCACCGGCGAGAAAGGAAAGGAATACCGCGATTGCGGTCTTCACCGCAACCCGCTTGCAGGTTTATGCAGCGAGGCGGGATTGGGCCAGGCGGGTGTGCAGGGCGAGCATGCGGTCTACGCAGGTGTTCCAGTCGTAGCGCTCGGCTCGGCGGCGGGCTGCGGCGCGGCGGCCGGGGAGGTCGGCCAGGGCCAGTACGGCGTTGGCCAGGGCGGATGGGGTTGCAGGGGCCCAGCGGCCGCAGGATTCGTCGACCAGCTCGCGGGCGCCGCCGGTGTTGGCGGTGACGACCGGGGTGCCGGAGGCGAGGGCTTCGAGGACGGCGAGGCCGAAGGTTTCGCCGGGGCAGACGGAGAGGGCGATGTCGGCCTCGGCTAGGTGGCGGGCGAGGGTACGGCGGCCGTCGACGTAGCCGTGGAACGTGATCGGCGCTGACCCGGCGATGGCGATGAGCTCGTCGAGGTGCGGGCCGGAGCCGTACACGTCCATTCGCATCCGAACGCCTCGGCGGTGGAGCTCGGCCGCGGTGGCGACGGCCAGGTGCGGGCTCTTCTCGCGGGACAGGCGGCCGGCGTGCACGAGCTTGAGTACGCCGTCGTCCGCCGGCTCGGCCAATGACGGGTGGAAGGTGTCCAGGTCGACGCCGAGCGGGATCCGGACCAGCGGCGTGGTCACCTCGTCGAACTCCGCCGCGGCGTAGCGGGATGTCACCACGACAGCGTCGTACGTCCGGCTGAGGAGTTTGTAGAGCGCGCCAACTCCGGCCGCGACGCCGAGTTGGCGGCCGGTGCGGAGTGAGAGCATCGCGTCCAGGCGTTCGTGACTGAACAGGATCGCGCCGATGTCGTTCTTGCGGGCCCAACGGGCCACCGGCAACAACGTCGACTTGTCCGAGATCTCCACGGTGGTGGGCCGGAACCGTTCGAGCGTGTCGATCACGCGCCACGGGTCGGTGATCAGCCGGTAGCCGCCGCCGACCTTCGGCGCCTTCATCCGGATCACGGTGCCGGCCTCGGTCTCGCTCACGGTGTCGCGTTCGCCGGGCGTGATCACGATCCGCTCCGCGCCGGCGTCGGCGTACCCCTGGCCGAGGTGCTCGATCGCGGTCCGCATCCCACCCGAGGTCGGTCCGACGAAGTTGGCCAGCTGAGCGATCCGCAGTCGGGTCATGCGACCCGCCGTACGGCCGCCGCCTCGCGGAGGACCTCGGCGTAGTGCCGGTCCACAAGGTCGTCGACCACCGCCGGCCAGGTCCGGCTCTGCACCCGTTCCAGTCCGGCGGCGGCCATCCGGCCGCGGGCGGCCGGGTGGTCCAGCAGGGTCTGGACCGCGGTCCGTAGCGAGCCGGGCTGACCGGGTTCGAACAGCAGCCCGTTGTCGCCCGGACGGATCAGGTCGAGCGGACCGCCCGCGGCCGGGCCGACCGTGGCGACCCCGGAGGCCTGCGCCTCCTGGATGGTCTGGCAGAACGTCTCGTGCTCGCCGGTGTGCACGAACACGTCCAGCCCGGCGAAGATCGAGGCCAGGTCGGCGCCCCGGCGCATTCCGAGGAATGTTGCATTGGGCAAGGAGTGTTCGAGCGCGGCGCGGTCCGGGCCGTCGCCGGCGACCACGATCCGGCAGTCCAGGCCGGTCAGCTCGGCGAGCCGCCGTACCTTCTTCTCCGCGGCCAGCCGGCCGACGTACCCGACGATCGGCCTGCCGTCCGGGGAGATCTCCCGGCGCCAGGCCTCGTCGCGGTGGCTGGGGTCGAACAGGTCCAGGTTCACACCGCGGCCCCACAGGTGCACCCGCGGTACGCCGCCTTGCACGAGCTGCTGAACCGACGCGGTGGACGGCGCCAGGGTGCGGTCGGCGCGGGAGTGCACCCGCCGTACCCAGCGCCAGACGCCGCGGTCGGCGGCCGCGAACCAGGGGTACTGGCGGGCGAACCCGGCGATGTCGGTCTGGAAGATCGCGACCGTCGGCAGGCCGAGCTTCCGCGCGCTGCGCAGGCCGTAGGCGCCGATGATGAACGGCGAGGCCAGGTGCACCAGGTCGGGCCGGAACTCGGCCATCGCCCGCTCGATCGAGGGGTCGGGCAGCCCGACCGGGAACTCCTTGTACCCCGGGATGCCGAAGCTGCGCGCCCGCAGCACGGGCACGTCGCGGTAGGTGTCGGGGCCGGGCCCGGCGGCGATGATCAGCAGCTCGTGCCCACGGGCGAGCAGCCGGTCGGCGACGTGGCGAACCGTGTTCGCGACGCCATTGATCTGCGGCAGGAAGGACTCAGCGACCATCACGATGCGCACGCCTCGAAGGTTCCCCACCGCGCATGAAC
Source organism: Kribbella sp. NPDC002412 (assembly GCF_053592935.1). Lineage (NCBI taxonomy): Bacteria > Bacillati > Actinomycetota > Actinomycetes > Propionibacteriales > Kribbellaceae > Kribbella > Kribbella sp. NPDC002412. Next base: position 78,800 of record NZ_JBSFBL010000003.1, on the reverse strand, counting down.
CCTCGGCGACGCTCTCGTGACACCGCGTCGATTCCCTGTCGACGCGTACAGAGACGTGAAGTGTCCTTCAGGTTGCCGCCCGGCAGCACCCGGTGAGGACCATGCGAACAGCCGGGATTCGTCCTCCGCTTGCCGATGGGTGGTGTCAGCGGGTGAGGGTTGTGGTGACGGTCGCTGCGGGGTACCAGTTCTCGAAGTCCTTGTACTGGGCGGTGAACGTGGTGGTGCCGCGGGGCAGGGCGTAGGCGGTGGTGAACGTGCCTGCGGAGGTCAGCTCGGGGTTGCCGATCGAGCGGGCCGTCGAGCCCGGCGGAGTGGCGAAGACTTGGAGGAACTGCTGGTTGGTGGAGCTGCCCGGGCGGGACATCGGCGAGGTCCAGGTGACGGTGACGTAGGCGGTGGACTTGTCCTTGCCCGAACCGGTCCGTGCCGTGACGTGGATGTCGGTGACCGGTGCCTTCGGCGGGTGGGACGGGCCGAAGGAGTGCAGTAGCTGGACGTTCTGGTACGTGTCGTCGTACGTGACGGCCCAAGCCCTGGTGCCGGTGGAGTTCAGCAGCAGCGTGCCCTTCCAGATCTCGTCGCTGCGACGGAAATCCACGGCGTACGTCGGGGTGGTGCTGCCCTTGGCGTAGAAGAGGACGTCGGCGTCGTTGGAGCCGGTGCTCGAACGAGCCACCGCGACCGTGGAACCGTCGGCGGACCAGGCCGCGTCGGCCGGGTAGGCGCCGCTCGGGTAGGTGGTGGAGTCGGAGAGGTCCGGCAGCTTGTACGAGTGGTGCTCGTACGGGTAGCCGGTCGTCTCGACGACCTCTGCGCCGTCGGGGCTGACGGTGTAGTCGACGAGGTTCTCGCCGGTCCTCTCGCGCCGGCCGACGACTGCCGGGGTGGCGCCCGAGACGTCGATGACGTACGTCGTGACCGGCGAGATCCCGGTATCCCCGGCGACCAGCAGGCCGTTGGTGGCGCCGGAGATGATCGGGTGGTAGTCGGGACCGTCCGTGTAGACGATCGGGGCCGTTCCGGGCGCGGACCAGATCAGCAGGCCGGACTTGCCGATGCCGCAGTCGAGGAAGGCGGCCACGACCTTGTCGCCGGTCGGTTCGGTGGCGTAGACGCAGGCGCCGGCCGGGGCGGCGTACGTTGCCGAGGGCACCAAAGTGTCCGCGTCCAGGGCGGTCACCCGGTCGTAGTCGTGAGTGACGAGGAGCTGCTGACGGTCGGCGCTGAGGACCACGTCGGAGGCACCGGTCACAGCCGCGACCTTGGTCTGCAGGACGCCGTCCAGGTCGGTCACGACGAGCGGGAGCTCGCTCCCGGCGCCTTGCGCCAGATAGAGCCGGCCGCGGGCCTCGTCGAGCTCCAGCGCGCGGAGATCCTGCACCGGCAGCTGGGTGCCGACGCTCTTCGCAAGCACCGGCTCGTCGGCCGAGCTGGGGTCGGCGATCACCACACCGACCGCGGACAGCAGGATCAGGGCGAGGCCCCCGAGGGCCGGTCCACGCGCACGCATTCGAGTACTCCGGAGGGTCGGCGGAAAGTCCTTCCCCCGAAGCCGGGTCAGCCTAGAAGGAATTCACCGGTCGGCCAAATCGGCCGGAAGACTGTGTCGGAGCACACGCGCTGCGTGCGCGATGTCACCCAGGCGGTGCATACCAGTGCGGGTGTGGTTCGGCCTACCGTGGGGGAATGAGTCATCGGAGTGAGTCGGGGTTCGAGTTCGCGCCGGTGTACGGGCCGGAGGCGCTGGACGGGTTCGCGGCGGACGCGAAGCTGGGGGAGCCGGGGCGGTTCCCGTTCACCCGCGGGGTCTACCCGACGATGTACACCGAGCGGCCCTGGACGATGCGCCAGTACGCCGGTTTCGGTACGGCGGCCGAGTCGAACCAGCGGTACCACCAGCTGATCGACCACGGCACGATGGGCCTGTCGGTCGCCTTCGACCTGCCCACCCAGATGGGCTACGACTCCGACGCCCCGATCGCGCACGGCGAGGTCGGCAAGGTCGGGGTGGCGATCGACTCGATCGACGACATGCGGGTGCTGTTCGACAAGATCCCGCTGGACCAGGTGTCCACCTCGATGACGATCAACGCGCCCGGCTCGGTGCTCCTGCTGCTCTACCAGCTGGTTGCCGAGGAGCAGGGCGTCGCCGGTGACAAGCTCACCGGCACGATCCAGAACGACGTGCTGAAGGAGTACATCGCCCGCGGCACCTACATCTACCCGCCGAAGGAGTCGCTGCGGCTGATCAGCGACATCTTCGCGTACTGCAAGGCGGAGCTGCCGCGCTGGAACACGATCTCGATCTCCGGCTACCACATGGCCGAGGCCGGAGCCACGCCCGCGCAGGAGATCGCGTTCACGCTCGCCGACGGGATCGAGTACGTCCGGGCCGCGGTCGCGTCCGGGCTGGACGTCGACGAGTTCGCGCCCCGGCTGTCGTTCTTCTTCGTCGCCCGAACCACGCTGCTCGAGGAGGTCGCGAAGTTCCGCGCCGCCCGCCGGATCTGGGCCCGGGTGATGCGCGACGAGTTCGGCGCCACCAACCCGAAGTCGATGATGCTGCGGTTCCACACCCAGACCGCCGGCGTCCAGCTCACCGCGCAGCAGCCCGAGGTGAACCTGGTCCGGGTGGCGATCCAGGGCCTGGCCGCCGTACTGGGGGGAACGCAGTCCCTGCACACCAACTCGTACGACGAAGCCATCGCCCTGCCCACCGAGAAGGCCGCCCGGCTCGCGCTGCGCACCCAGCAGGTGCTCGCCTACGAGACCGACGTGACCGCGACCGTCGACCCGTTCGCCGGTTCGTACGTCGTCGAGTCGCTCACCGACGAGGTGGAGGCGGCCGCGGTCGAGCTGATGGATCAGGTCCAGGAGTACGGCGGTGCCGTCGCCGCGATCGAGAAGGGCTTCCAGAAGCAGGAGATCGAGCGGTCGGCGTACCGCATCGCCCAGGAGATCGACTCGACCGAGCGGGTCGTGGTCGGGATGAACAAGTTCAGGATCGCCGAGGAGGAGCCGTACGAGCCGCTCCGGGTGGATCCGGCCATCGAGGCCCAGCAGGTCGAGCGGCTGGCCAAGCTGCGGGCCGAGCGGGACCAGACGGCCGTGGACGAGGCGCTGGCCGACCTCCAGGCGGCGGCCCGGGGCTCGGAGAACTGCCTCTACCCGATGAAGAAGGCGCTGCGGGCCCGGGCGACCGTGGGCGAGGTGTGCAACGCCCTGCGCGACGTCTGGGGCGTGTACGTGCCGGCCGACACCTTCTGATTCTCGTCCGGTCTGGACCGCCGCCCGGAAGCACCACACGGTGGTCGAGGTCCAGGTCCCGAACCGCTGATCGACCCTCAGTCCAGCAGGGCGCAGGACGCCAGCACCATCATCCCGATGGTGATGGCGTCCTCGTCCACGGTGAAGCCCGGCGTGTGCAGGTCCGCGGCGTCGTCCACACCGGCCGAGCGGACTCCCAGCCGGGCCATCGCGCCCGGGACGTGCTCGAGGTACCAGGCGAAGTCCTCGCCGCCGAGGCTCTGATCCGTGGACGCCACCGCGTCGGGCCCGACGGACAGCTCGACCGCGCGCTTCAGCACGCCGATGGCGTCCGCGTCGTTCATCACCGGCGGTACGCCGTGGGTCACCTCGGTGCTCACCTCGACGTCGTACGGGGCGATCAGCTGCCCGGCCAGCGTCGGGACCAGTTCGGCTGCCAGCTTCCAGGCGTTCACGTCCAGGCAGCGCAGGGTGCCCTCGGCCTCGCCGCGGGCCGGGATCGCGTTCGCGGCCGAGCCCGCGGTGATGCGGCCCCAGACCAGCGACATGCCGGCCCTCGGGTCGACCCGGCGGGACAGCGCGGCCGGCATCTCGGTGACCAGGGTGGCGAGGGCGAAGACGAGATCGCCGGTGAGGTGCGGCCGGGAGGTGTGGCCGCCCTCGCCGGTCAGCCGGACCAGGATGCGGTCGGCGCCGGCGGTCAGTGCGCCGACCCGGAGGCCGACCTGGCCGACCGGCAACCGGGGATCACAGTGCAGGCCGTAGATCCGCCGTACGCCGTCCATCCCACCGGCTGCGATCACGCCGAGGGCGCCACCGGGCATGACCTCCTCGGCGGGCTGGAAGATCAGCCGGACGCGGTGGTTCAGCAGGCCCTCGGCCGCCATCTGGGCGAGGACCACCGCGGTGCCGAGCAGGACGGCGGTGTGCACGTCGTGGCCGCAGGCGTGGGCCACGCCCTCGTAGCTGGAACGAAAGGGAGCGTCACTACCGTCCGTGACCGGCAGCGCGTCGATGTCGGCGCGCAGCGCCACGCAGGTGTCGCCGGAACCGATGTCGCAGATCAGGCCGGTGCCGGTCGGCAGCACCTGCGGGGACAGCCCGGCGGCCACCAGCCGCTGCCGGATCAGCTCGGTCGTCCGAACCTCGTGCCAGCCCAGCTCCGGGTGGGCGTGCAGATCGCGACGTACCGCCACGATCTCGTCCCGGACCGCGGCGATCCGGCTCTGCAGATCGCTGAGCAGCACCTGCTGCGAAATCGTCATTGCGCGATTCTCGCATCGCGGTTGCGAGACGCCGGTCCCAGGCTCCGAGACCGGACCGATCCGGTCAGGCGCAGCTCACCCGCCGCGTTGGCGTTCTGGCGGAGCGTCACGGTGGAAACTACGATTGAGTAACGAGCATTTCAGTCACGCATTGTCAGTGGCTGGGGGGTCTTGCCGGGTCTATCGTGTCGCTGCGACCGCCTGCACGGGGCGATCGGAGATCGAGGAGGCATCTTGCGGCACACGACGAAGCTGGCGGCTCTTGCCGTCACCGTGGCGCTGGTGGTGGCCGGCTGCGCGAAGAAGGAAGAGCCTGGTGCCGCCGCCAGTGACGAGCTGTGCGCCGACAAGTCGGGGGCGGGACCCAAGATCGGCCTGGCCTACGACATCGGCGGCCGCGGCGACAAGTCCTTCAACGACCTCGCCGCGGCGGGTGTGAAGAAGGCCGTGGAAGAGTTGGACGCCACCTGTGAGGAGGCCGAGGCCGCCCAGGAGGAGCCCGACTCCGTGAAGGAGGAGCGGCTGCGCACGCTGGCCGAGGCCGGCTACAACCCGATCATCGGCGTGGGCTTCGTCTACACCGAAGAGGTCGTCAAGGTCGCCAAGGAGTACCCGGACATCAAGTTCGCCGTCGTCGACGGTTTCGGCGAAGCCCCGAACGTCACCAACCTGGTGTTCTCGGTCGAGCAGGGCTCGTTCCTGGTCGGTGTCGCCGCGGGCCTGAAGTCCAAGGCCAAGAAGGTCGGCTTCATCGGCGGTGTCCGGGGACCGATCATCGACCCGTTCGCGGCCGGGTACAAGGCCGGGGTCGCCGCCGTCGACCCGAGCATCACGGTCGACATGAAGTGGCTGTCCGACAAGGGTGACGCCAAGGCGTTCGCGAACCCGGCGGGCGGCAAGACCGCTGCGACGGCGCTGTACGACGCCGGTGCAGATGTCGTCTTCCACGCCGCGGGCCTGTCCGGCAACGGCCTGTTCGACGTTGCCGCCACGAAGCCGGACGGCACCTGGGCGATCGGCGTCGACGCCGACCAGTACCAGACCGCGACCCCGGAACAGCAGAAGCGCATCCTGACGTCGTCGCTGAAGAAGGTCGACGTCGCCGTCTTCGACTACGTGAAGATGTTCAAGGACGGCACCACCAAGGCCGGCTTCGACCTCTACGACATCAAGCGTGACGGTGTCGGGTACGCCACCAGCGGTGGCTTCGTCGACGACATCGCGCCCAAGATCGAGGAGTACAAGGCCAAGCTCGTCTCCGGCGAGCTCACGGCGCCGTCGAAACTCTGACGACAGGAAATCTCGGGCTCGGGCCGGTGACGCGGTAGCGTTCTGGCCCGGGCCCGAAGCTCGTCCGGCGACAACGGGGTCGCCGCGGAGATCTGGGAGTGTGCGACATCGACACCATGACTCAGACGACGGCCGTCCGGCTGCGGGGAATCGGCAAGAGTTTTCCCGGTGTGGTGGCCAATCACGACGTCGACATCGACGTCCGGTCCGGCACCGTGCACGCCCTGGTGGGAGAGAACGGGGCCGGCAAGTCGACGTTGATGAAGATCCTGTACGGCGTGCAGAAGCCGGACGAGGGCTCGATCGAGATCAACGGCGACGAGGTGGTCCTGCACTCCCCGGCCGACGCCATCAAGCACGGTGTCGGGATGGTCTTCCAGCACTTCATGCTGGCCGACAACCTGACCGTGCTGGAGAACGTCGTCCTCGGCGCCGAGAAGCTGTACGGCATCGGCGACAAGGCCCGCGCGAAGATCAAGGAGCTCTCGGACGCCTACGGGTTCGGCCTGTCGCCCGACGACCTGGTCGAGGACCTCGGTGTGGGCCAGCGGCAACGAATCGAGATTCTCAAGGTCCTGTACCGCGGCGCGAAGATCATCATCCTGGACGAGCCGACCGCCGTCCTGGTGCCGCAGGAGGTCGACGCGCTGTTCGGCAACCTGCGCGAGCTGAAGTCCGAGGGCTACACCCTGCTGTTCATCTCGCACAAGCTCGACGAGGTGCTCGCGGTCGCGGACGACGTCACCGTGATGCGGCGTGGCACGACCGTCGCGTCGGTGCACCCGAAGGACGTCTCCGCGCGGCAGCTGGCCGAGCTGATGGTGGGCTCGGAGCTGCCGTCGCCGAGCACGGAGGAGTCGACCGTCACCGAGGACGTCCAGCTCACGGTCGAGAACGTGACCCTGGCCGGCGCCGGCGAACGGAACCTGCTGGACGACGTGTCGCTGCGCATCCACCGCGGCGAGGTGCTCGGCATCGCCGGTGTCGAGGGCAACGGCCAGACCGAGCTGGTCGAGCTGGTGATGGGCATCCGGCCGGCCACCTCCGGACGGGTCCGGCTCGGTGACAAGGACATCACCGACTGGCGCACCGCGGACCGTCGCAACGCCGGGATCGGCTACATCCCCGAGGACCGGCACCGGCACGGCCTGCTGCTCGACTTCCCGCTGTGGGAGAACCGGATCCTCGGTCACCAGGACCGGTCGCCGAGCTCGCGCGGACCGTGGATCAACAAGTCCGGCGCCCGCAAGGACAGCGACCGCATCGTCGAGCAGTACGACGTCCGGACGCCGTCGATCGAGACCACCGCCCGGGCCCTGTCCGGCGGTAACCAGCAGAAGTTCATCGTCGGCCGCGAGATGAGCGGCGACCCGGTGCTGCTGATCGCGTCCCACCCGACCCGGGGTGTGGACGTCGGCGCCCAGGCCGCGATCTGGGACCACATCCGGGAGGCCCGGCGGCAGGGGCTGGCGGTGCTGCTGATCTCCGCCGACCTGGACGAGCTGATCGGTCTGTCGGACCAGATCCAGGTGATCCTGCGCGGCAAGCTGGTCGGCGAATTCGACCCTGACACCGTCACCCCGGAGCAGCTCGGCTCCGCGATGACCGGTGCCGGAGAAGAGGAGTGATGGGCAAGCTCGACCTGCGCCGGATCGGCCTGGCGCTCGCCGCGCCGGTGCTCGCGATCGTCGTCGCGCTGGTGATCACCTGCTTGATCCTGCTGGCGGCCGGCAGTTCGGTCTCCGGCTTCCTCAGCACGATCTTCTCCATGCCGGCCGAACGCAACGTCATCAACATCCTGAACAACGCGTCGATCCTCTACCTGTCCGGCCTGGCGGCCGCGATCGGGTTCCGGATGAACCTGTTCAACATCGGCGTCGAGGGGCAGTACCAGGTGGCGGTCTTCACCGCCGCGGTGTTCGCCGCCCAGGGCTGGCTGCCGGGACCGCTCAACGTGCTGGTCTCGATCGTGCTGGCGATGACGGCGGGCGCGCTCTGGGCGTCCATCGCCGGCCTGCTGAAGGTCACCCGTGGCGTCAGCGAGGTGATCTCGACGATCATGCTGAACGCGATCGCGGTGTCGCTCACGGCGTACCTGCTCCGCCAGGTCGGTGTGGAGACGGGGAGCAACCTGGCCACCCAGGAGATCCCGCAGGACAGCTGGGTGCCCGGTATCCCGTTGTTGCCGGGGGCTCCGAACGAGCTGCTCGGCCTCGCCCTGCTGGCCGTCCTCGGCGGGATCGGGTACGCCGTCCTGCTGAGCCGGTCGAAGTTCGGCTTCAACCTGCGGGCCACCGGCACGTCGGCCAGCGCGGCCGTTGCCAGCGGCATCGACGTACGGCGGATGGTGGTCGTGTCGCTGATGATCTCCGGCTCGATCGCCGGCCTGATCGGGTTGCCGCTGCTGTTCGGCAGCTCGCACAGCTACGGCACCACGTTCCAGGCCGGGATCGGCTTCGCCGGCATCGCGGTCGCGCTGCTCGGCCGGAACAACCCGATCGGCATCGCGTTCGGCGCGCTGCTGTTCTCCTACCTGACCGAGCAGAGCAACCTGCTCGAGATCAACGCGCGGGTGTCGCCGGACATCGTCGCGATCAGCCAGGGCGTGATCGTGCTCGCCGTCGTGATCGCCTACGAGGTGGTCCGCCGGTACCGCAACGCGCTCGAGCAACGGCAGGTGGCAGCCGAACTCAGCAGCTCGGCCCCGGCCGAGGCGACCCCGGAGGCGACCCGATGACGATGGCTCCCGAAGAGCTCCGGCCGGCCGGAGCCCCGTCCGAGGCCCTGGTGCCGCGGCGCCGGATCAGCATCTGGATCTGGCTGCTGATCGGCCTGGCGCTGCTGTCCGCGGTCCGGGTGCTGACCGGCGCGCACGAGGTCGCCTCGGCCGGCACCATGCGCGAGGCGGTGAACGCCTCGGTCCCGATCGCCCTGGCCGCGCTGGCCGGTCTGTGGTCGGAGCGGGCCGGCGTGGTCAACATCGGCCTCGAGGGCATGATGATCCTGGGCACCATCGGCGCCGGGTACTTCGGCTACTGGTACGGCCCGTGGTCCGGCATCGTCGGCGCGATGATCTTCGGCATGATCGGCGCCGCGCTGCACGCGCTGGCGACGGTGATCTTCGGCGTCGACCACATCGTGTCCGGTGTCGCGATCAACATCATCGCGCTCGGTACGGCGGCCTTCCTGGCCGACACCTGGTTCTCCGGCCTGCAGGGTGGTGGCCCGACCCAGTCGCCACCGCTGGACGCCCCGCTGTCGATCACGATTCCCGGGGTCTCCGAGGCGATGATCGACCTGCAGAACAAGCACTGGTTCATCATCTCGGACCTGGCCTCACTGGTCGCCGCGGTGACCACCGAGCTGTCCACCATGACGATCCTGGCGGCCGTGCTGATCGTCGGCAGCGCGCTGCTGCTGTGGCGTACGGCGTTCGGTCTGCGGCTGCGGTCCTGCGGCGAGAGCCCGGTCGCGGCCGAGACGCTGGGCGTCAACGTCTACCGCTACAAGTTCATCGCCGTCCTGACCTCGGGCGCGATCGCCGGCGCGGGCGGCGCGTTCATCGCGCTGGTCTCGTCCGGGATCTACCAGAACGGGCAGACCGGTGGCCGTGGCTACATCGGCCTGGCCGCGATGATCTTCGGCAACTGGCGCCCGGGCGGCCTGGTGATGGGCTCGGCGCTGTTCGGCTACACCGACGCGCTCCAGCTCCGGGCCGGCGGTGAGGCGGTGCACGCGCTGCTGATCATCGTCGCGATCATCCTGCTCGGCGTCGCCGTGCTGCAGTACCGGCGCGGGCAGAAGATCGCCGCGGTCACCTCGCTGGTGATCGCGATCGGGTTCGCGATCTGGTTCTTCACCACCGACACCGTCCCGGCCGACTTCACCCGGATGACGCCGTACGTGACGACCCTGCTGGTCCTCGGGCTGGCGGCACAGCGGCTCCGGATGCCGGCTGCCGACGGGCTCCGATATCGACGAGGTCAGGCGGGTTAGCGCCGTGCCGGACGAAACCTCGGCCGTCGACTGGCCGGCGCTCCGGTCGGCGGCGGTCGAGGCGATGGGGCGGGCCTACGCGCCGTACTCGCGCTTCCCGGTCGGCGCCGCGGCGCTGGTCGACGACGGCCGGGTGGTGACCGGGTGCAACGTCGAGAACGCGTCGTACGGGCTGGGGCTGTGCGCGGAGTGCGGGCTGGTCTCGGAGCTGATGAACACCGGCGGCGGCCGCCTGGTCGCGTTCACCTGCGTGAACGGGCACGGTGAGCTGCTGGCGCCGTGCGGCCGGTGCCGTCAGCTGCTGCACGAGCATGGCGGTCCCGCGCTGTTGCTCGAGACATCGAGCGGGATCCGGCCGCTGCGCGAGCTGCTGCCGGACGCGTTCGGGCCGGAGTCCCTGGAGGAGGAGAAGTGAGCTTCGACGCTGTCGACGTGATCCGCGCCAAGCGGGACTCCGGTGAGCTGAGCGACGGCCAGATCGACTGGGTGATCGACGCCTACACCCGCGGCGACGTCGCCGACGAGCAGATGTCTGCGCTGGCGATGGCGATCCTGCTGAACGGGATGAACCGCCGCGAGATCGCCCGCTGGACCGCGGCGATGATCGCCTCCGGCGAGCGGATGGACTTCGCCCGGCTGTCCCGGCCGACCGCCGACAAGCACTCGACCGGTGGGGTCGGCGACAAGATCACGTTGCCGCTGGCGCCGGTGGTGGCGGCGTGCGGAGTCGCCGTACCGCAGCTGTCCGGGCGCGGCCTCGGCCACACCGGCGGCACGCTGGACAAGCTGGAGTCGATCCCGGGGTGGCGCGCCGCGCTGTCCAACGAGGAGCTGATGCGCCAGCTGGAGGACGTCGGCGCGGTCATCTGCGCGGCCGGTGACGGGCTGGCGCCGGCCGACAAGAAGCTCTACGCGCTGCGGGACGTGACCGGCACGGTCGAGGCGATCCCGCTGATCGCCAGCTCGATCATGAGCAAGAAGATCGCCGAGGGCACCGGCGCCCTGGTGCTGGACGTGAAGGTCGGCTCCGGCGCCTTCATGAAGGAGCTCGCCGACGCCCGCGAGCTGGCCGAGACGATGGTTGCGCTCGGCACCGACGCGGGCGTGAAGACCGTTGCCCTGCTCACCGACATGTCCGTCCCGCTGGGGCTGACCGCCGGCAACGCCCTGGAGGTCCGCGAGTCGGTCGAGGTGCTGGCCGGCGGCGGCCCGGCGGACGTCGTCGAGCTCACCGTCGCCCTGGCGACCGAGATGCTCGCGGCCGCCGGCGTCACGGACGTGGACCCCGCCGAGAAGCTGCGCGACGGTACGGCGATGGACGTCTGGCGCGCCATGATCGCGGCCCAGGGCGGCGACCCGGCGGCGGAGCTCCCGGTCGCGCCCGAGCAGCACGTCGTACCGGCGCCGTCGTCCGGAGTCCTGTCGAAGCTCGACGCGCTGGCCGTCGGTGTCGCCGCCTGGCGCCTCGGCGCCGGCCGGGCCCGCAAGGAGGACCCGGTGTCCGCCGTCGCGGGCGTCGAGCTGCACGCCAAGCCCGGCGACCAGGTCACCGAGGGCCAGCCGCTCCTGACCCTCCACACCGACGACCCGGCCCGCTTCGATCGCGCCCTGGAGTCCCTGACCGACGCGGTCGAGGTCTCCACGTCGTACCAGCCGAACCCGCTGATCATCGACCGCATCACGGCCTGACGGCGCGCGCCGGCGCTGAGTGAACCGCTCGGCTGGTATGAAACGCATCCAGCGCCGCGCTCCCGCCGGGCTGGGTGACGTCCTAGCTGGACGTGGCGGTCAGGCGGGATCGCTGCTGGGCTGCCAGGGTTGTGAGCAGGGCGGTGTCCGGGAGAGGGTCGGTGCCCAGGGCACCGGTCTGGCGGACGGTGAGCTCGGCGACCAGGGCGCCCACGGTGATGCTCACCTGGGCGACCGCCTCGGACTGGCCGGTGCCGCCGTCGTAGTCGACCCGGGCGTCACTCAGCGCGTTCGGCACGCCGAAGGCCCGCTCGTGCGTGTCCTGGCTCCAGAAACCCTGCTGCAGCGTCTTCGCCTTCGCCGGCGATGCGGCCCGGAACAGCTGCACCGTGTACTGCTTCTTCTTGTCCGGGCTCAGCAGGCTCGTACGGTAGCCCTCGACGAACCCGGCGTTCAGCAGCAGCGCCCGGTCCAGTGCGGGATCGGCCGACCAGTTCTCCACGAAGGCGGTCGCGGTGAACGCACCACCGGCGCTGCGCGGATCAGCGACGTACCCACGCGGCAGCACGACCAGTCCGGCCAGCGTGGTCTTCGCGGTCTTGTCCCGCACCGCCGCCGGGGCTTTGGTTGCCGAGGGCGTCTGTAGCGTGCCGACCGAGGCTCCGGCGTCGTTCCCGCAGCCTGTCACCCCGAGCAAGAGCGCGGTCACTACAGCGGCAACGCCTGGCGCAGTCCGCTTCACGGTTGTTCTCCGTCCGACTTCTCGCCCCGAGATCATCAGAAGGTCTCCGGGCCAGATGCCATCAGACCAAGGTGAACCCCGGGCGAACGGACGGCGAATCAGCGGGAGCGCGCCTCCGTGAGCAGCGTCTCGATCCGGCGCCGGGCCGCCTTCGGATGCAGGGGTTCGCAGCCCGCGTCGAGACAGCGCCGGACCACCTGCGGGTCGTCGCGGAGCAGCAGCAGACCGCGACGCAGCAGGGTGAGCGGCGGCTTGCGGTGTTCGCGCAGGTCGCGCTGGAACCGGCGGACGAAGGTGACGATGCGGTGGTGCCGGACGCAGATCGCGGCGGCGAGCAGCCCGCGGTCGCGCAACGCGTCGACGATCTGGTCCGCGAAGATGCCCTCGGCAATGATCAGCGGCGATCCCGCGGTGGACACCGGCCGGTGCCCGACGGTGCCGTCGGCGGCGATGTCGTAGATCGGGAGGTCCGCGACCCCCGCCGTACACAGCGTCTCCAGCGCGGCGACGGCCCGGTCGCCGTCCCAGGACCGCGGGTCGTCCCAGTCCACGATCCCGAGCGGTGAGCGCGGCATCGCCTCGTCGTCGCCGTCGCGGTAGAAGTCGTCCAGGCGGACGACGGGCAGCCCGACCAACTCGGCCAGGTGCGACTTCCCCGTCCCCGAAGGCCCCGCCAGCAACACCACACGCGCACTCACCGGGCCATTCTGGGGTATGGTCCGCTCACCGGGGAGGGGGTGGGGGATGCCCGACAGGCTGACGAAGGCCGGTACGGCGGCGTACGCGCTGGTGGCGATCGTCATGGGTGTGCAGGCGGCGCTCATGATCCGGCGCGACAACGGCTGGGACAGCGTCCATGGCTGGGTGTTCGCGAGCCTGCTGGCTGTGGTCGTGCTGACCGGCGTTCTGCTGGCAGCCGGCGCGCTGACCCGCCGTGGGCTGATCGCCGACGACGGACCCTGGATCTTCCGGAACGGCTGGATCGTGCTGGTCGTCCTGCTCGCCGTGAATGTGCTGGTGTCGATGCTCGCCCCGGCTGACCAGGACGGACCGTTGGTCTGGGTGACCGGGCCGGCTGTGTTTCTGCCGCCCTTCGTCCGGCGGCTGGAAGAGTCGTACTACGACGGAGTGGCCGAAGCTAGAGCAGGGCGTGACGGAGAGCGGCCGCCTGGGTCTTGAACCAGTGGTTGGTGCGGTCGGTGAGGGCTGCCTCGCCGGTCGTCCAGCGCTGGTGGAACCACGGGTGACCGGTTTCGGCGCCGCGGCGGACGTAGTCCATGCACCAGATGTGGTTGCGAGCGGTCGCGTCCACCAGACGGATCCGGTCCGCCTCGTCGAGGCCGTACGCGTCGGCGAACCGGCGGAGCCGGAGCAACGAGCGGCCGCGGCGCGGGTCGGCGATGTCGGCCTCGGGGCGCAACGGGGCCCACAGCCGTACGGCGGTGGCGACATCCCACAGCGCGGAGCCGGGACCGGCCAGGTCGAAGTCGATCAAGGCAACCGCCACCCCGTCCCGGAACACCACGTTGTCCAGGTTGGGATCGTTGTGGCTGACGAGCTCCTCGACGTACTCGACCGGCACCGGCTCGGCCCAGTCCAGCCCGGTGGGGTCGAAGCCCGCGACCGCCTGGTGGTACTCGCGGAGCAGCCGGGCGACGCTGTCGAGCGCCGTGTCGGTCATCGACCAGGCCGGGTACGGCTGAGTCACCGTCTCACCCGGCAGGTAGGACAGCACCTCGCGTTGCTGGGAGTCGACCCCCAGGAAGGTCGGCGCACCGGTGAAGCCCACGCTCTCCAGGTGCTCGAGGAGGGCGTGCGTGGCGGTGCTGCTCGCGCGCAGGGGCCGCCGTACGGTGTCGCCGACGCGCACCACGAGCCCACGGTTGGCGGTACCGCCGAGCAGCAGTGTCTCGACCTCGGACATCGGGCGTCAGTGTGTCTCGTCCAGCAGCGCCTTCGCCAGGGGTGAGTGGGTAACGATCCCGTTCACCAGCCCGCTGCGGACCGCGGCCCGGACGGCGTCGACCTTCGCCAGGCCGTACGGGATCGCGATCACCTCGTCGATCGCGTCCATCTGCTCGGCGTTGATCGCGACCACCCGGTCGGTCACCCGGCTGTGCACCGGCTGCCCGTCCGCGTCCACGAACACCCCGGAGATGTCCGCCACCACGCCGCGCTTCAGCAACTGGTCACAGGCCTTCTCGTCCATCGCGTCGTACAGGGTCGACTGGCCGGCCGCCCAGGACCCGAGCCCGACCACGGCCTTGGTCACCGAGTCGAAGTGGCTGATCGCCTCGGCCACCTCCGGCTGCTGCCGCAACGCCCGCGCCGTGGCGGCGTCCGGCACGACGAGCGGGGCGTAGAAGAGGTACGCCGGTCCGCCGGACAGCCGGGCCGTGTGCCGCACGAGCTCGACGGAGTTCGCCTCGACGTCCGGCCGGGTCAGCGCACCGGTGAGTTGTACGACGGGGACGCGCGCGAGCGTGGTGAGTTGCTCGGTCATCGCGGTGACCGCGCGCGCCCAGGCGAGACCCAGGACGTCCTCGGCGGTGACGATCTCGGACAGCAGGTCGGCGGCGGCCTTGCCGAGCTGGAGCCGGAGTGCGGCCGGGTCCTCCTCGGGGGTGTCGACCACGATCGCGCGGCGGAGGCCGAGCGTCTCCTGCAGCCGGGCGGACAGGTCGATGTCGATCGCGCCCGGGTGGCTGATCTCGATCCGCACCAGGCCGCTGTTGCGCGCCTGGTCCAGCAGCCGGGCGACCTTGAACCGGCTCAGCCGGAACTCGTCGGCGATCTCCACCTTCGACCGCCCGTCGACGTAGTACCGGCGCGCGATCGACGCCGTCAGCACCAGCTGTGCCGGGCCGAAGGTGCTCGACTCCATGAAGCCTCCCCGCCTCTCCGCTCCGCTCATATGAGCAGGCCTGCGCCCTAGTGTTGCACAGACTCTTGACAGGTCAAGGGCCTTCCCGGTTCACTTCTGGAGTGAGCAGACCCCTGCTCAAATGAGCGAACCCCTTTTGACAGCGAAGGAGCAGCTCGTGCTGGGACAGCGGAAACGCCTCGGGGCGGTCGCGGTCGCATTCCTGGTGAGTGTGGTCAGCGGCTGTGCCGGGTGGGGCGGCGGTGCGGGCGGCGGCGGGGCCGACAGCATCAACGTGCTGATGGTGAACAACCCGCAGATGGTCGACCTGCAGAAGCTGACCGCCGACCACTTCACCAAGGAGACCGGGATCAAGGTCAACTTCACGGTGCTGCCGGAGAACGACGTCCGGGACAAGATCAGCCAGGAGTTCTCCAGCCAGGCCGGCCAGTACGACGTGGCCTCGCTGAGCAACTTCGAGATCCCGATCTACGCGACCAGCAAGTGGATCGCGCCGCTCTCGGACTACATCGACAACGACCCCTCCTTCGACCAGGACGACGTGCTGAAGCCGATGACCGAGTCGCTGTCCGGTGAGGACGGCAAGATCTACGGCGAGCCGTTCTACGGCGAGTCGTCGTTCCTGATGTACCGCAAGGACGTGCTGGCCTCGAAGGGCCTGACGATGCCGGCCAAGCCGACCTGGCAGGAGGTCGCGGACATCGCGGCCAAGGTGGACAACGCCCAGCCCGGGATGCGCGGGATCTGCCTGCGCGGCCAGCCCGGCTGGGGCCAGCTGTTCGCGCCGCTGACCACGGTGGTGAACACCTTCGGCGGTACCTGGTTCACCGAGGACTGGCAGGCGCAGGTGGACGCGCCGGAGTTCAAGGAGGCGACCAACTTCTACGTCGACCTGGTCCGCGCGCACGGCGAGCTCGGCGCACCGCAGGCCGGCTTCACCGAGTGCCTGAACAACACCATCCAGAGCAACGTCGCGATGTGGTACGACGCCACCTCCGCGGCCGGATCGCTGGAGGCGCCGAACTCCCCGGTGAAGGGGAAGATGGGCTACGCGCCCGCGCCGGTCGTCAAGACGGACAGCTCCGGCTGGCTGTACGCGTGGGCCTGGGGCATCCAGGAGGCCAGCAAGAAGAAGGACAACGCCTGGAAGTTCATCTCCTGGGCGTCCGGCAAGGACTACGAGCAGCTCGTCGGCGAGGAGCTCGGCTGGTCCCGCGTCCCGGCCGGCAAGCGGGCGTCGACGTACGAGAACCAGCAGTACCTGCAGGAGGCCGGCGCGTTCGCGGAGCCGACCCGGCAGGCGATCGAGACCGCCGATCCGCGCAACCCGGGAACCCAGCCGCGGCCGGCGATCGGGATCCAGTTCGTCGACATCCCGGAGTTCCCGGATCTCGGCACCCAGGTCAGCCAGGACGTGAGCTCGGCGATCGCCGGGCGGATGAGCGTTGACGAAGCGCTGAAACGCGGGCAGGAGCTCGCCGACGACGTCGCGGAGCGCTACCGCTCGCGCGAAGCGAAGTAAGGGGATGGGTCATGTCCGTCGACACTGAAACGCGCCAAGGACGTCGCCAGGCCACGAAGCCACCCGGTTCGGACGGCACGGCGATGCGCCGGGCCGGCGACTGGGCCCGCCGGGCCCCGCTGATGCCCGCGCTGGTGTTCATGATCATCGTGACCCAGCTGCCGTTCGTGGTCACCATCGTGGTGTCCTTCATGGACTGGAACGCCTACTACCCGGACGAGCGCGGGTTCGCCGGGGTGGACAACTTCCGCCGGGTGCTGACCGACGCGAACACCCGGAGCGCGATCTGGGTGACGATCGTGCTGACCGCGGGCGTCGTACTCATCAGCCTGGTGCTCGGGCTGCTGATCGCGTTGCTGCTGGACCGCAAGTTCCGTGGCCGGGGCGTGGTCCGGACGATGATGATCACGCCGTTCCTCGTCGTACCGGTGGCGGCTGCCCTGCTGTGGAAGCACGCGCTGTACAACCCGACGTACGGGCTCTTCAACGGGGTGCTGAAGTGGTTGTTCGGTGACAACGCGCCGCAGCCGGACTGGATCAGCAACCAGCCGTTGTGGTCGATCATCTTCGCACTGGTCTGGCAGTGGACGCCGTTCATGATGCTGATCCTGCTGGCCGGGCTGCAGAGCCGTCCGCTGGACGTGATCGAGGCGGCCGGGATCGACGGCGCGAACCAGTGGGAGATCTTCCGCTACATGACGCTGCCGCACCTGCGCCAGTACCTGGAGCTGTCCGCGCTGCTCGGCTCGATCTACGTGGTGCAGAACTTCGACGCCGTCTTCACCATCACCTCCGGTGGCCTGGGTACGGCGAACCTGCCCTACACGATCTACCAGACCTTCTACACCGCGCACGACTACGGCCGGGCCTCCGCGGCCGGCGTGATCGTGGTGATCGGCACCATCGTGATCGCGACGCTCGCGCTGCGGTCGGTGTCCACGCTGTTCCGAGAGGAGACCGGACGATGAGCGGGCAGGTGCAGATGGTCAAGGGACATCGGCGTCGCGGTGGTGGGTGGGCGCTGAGCGGCCTGGCCTGGATCGTGGGCATCCTGTTCGTGCTGCCGGTGCTGTGGATGCTGCTGACCTCGTTCCACTCCGAGGAGGACGCGGCGAAGAACCCGCCGGACATCGCGGCGCCGTTGACGCTGGACGGCTACCGATCGTTCTTCGACACCGGGCCCTGGCCGTCGTTGCTCAACTCGCTGACCGCGAGCATCCTGTCCACGGTGCTGGTGATCCTGCTCGCCTTCCCGGCGGCGTACGCGCTGTCGATCCGGCCGGTGCGGAAGTGGACCGACGTGCTGTTCTTCTTCCTGTCCACCAAGATGCTGCCGGTCGTGGCGGGCCTGCTGCCGATCTACCTGTTCGCCCAGTCGGTCGGGTTCCTGGACAACATCTGGCTGCTGATCATCCTCTACACCTCGATGAACCTGCCGATCGCGGTCTGGATGCTGCGCAGCTTCCTGTCCGAGGTGCCGGTGGAGATCCTCGAGGCGGCGTCGGTCGACGGCGCCAACCTGACCCGCACGCTGCGGTCGGTGGTCGCGCCGGTCGTGACGCCGGGGATCGCGTCGGCGGCGCTGATCTGCTTCATCTTCAGCTGGAACGAGCTCTTGTTCGCCCGGGTGCTGACCGGCACGGTGGCGCAGACGGCCCCGGTGTTCTTGACTGGGTTCGTGACCAGCCAAGGATTGTTCCTCGCCAAAGTCTGTGCCGCGTCCATCGTGGTGTCGCTGCCGGTGCTGATCGCCGGGTTCGCCGCCCAGGACAAGCTCGTCCAGGGCCTGTCGCTGGGGGCGGTCAAGTGACCCTGCTGACCACGGACGCTCTGGATGCTCTCGGCAACGAGGTGGCGGTGCCGGGCTACGACCGTACGGCGGTCCGCCCGGGCATCGTGCACTTCGGGGTCGGCGGCTTCCACCGGGCCCACCAGGCGATGTACCTCGACCGGCTGATGAACGACGGCAAGGCGCTCGACTGGGGCATCGTCGGCGTCGGCGTGCTCCCGCACGACCGGCGGATGTACGACGTCCTGTCCGCCCAGGACCACCTGTACACGCTGGTGATCAAGCACCCGGACGGGACGCTCGAGCCCCGGGTGGTCGGGTCGATCGTGGGCTACCTGTTCGCCCCCGACGACCCGGACGCCGTCCTCGACCGGCTCGTCGACCCGGCGACCCGGATCGTCTCGCTGACGATCACCGAGGGCGGGTACCACGTCAACCAGGTGACCGGGGAGCTGGACACCTCCGACCCGGCGCTCGCCGCCGACCTGGAGCCGGGGGCGACCCCGGGCAGCGCGTTCGGGTTCATCGTCGAGGCGCTGGCCCGGCGGCGGGCGGCCGGCGTGCCGCCGTTCACGGTGATGTCGTGCGACAACATCCCGGGCAACGGGCACGTCGCCCGGAAGATGCTGGCGTCGTTCGCCCGGCTCAAGGACCCGGAGACTGCTGCCTTCCTCGAGTCCGAGGTGCGGTTCCCGAACTGCATGGTGGACCGGATCACGCCGGTCACCGCGGACGCCGACCGGGAGGCGCTGGCGGAGCGGTTCGGGGTCGAGGACGGCTGGCCGGTGGTGTGCGAGCCGTTCACGCAGTGGGTCCTCGAGGACGACTTCGGCGGCGACCGGCCGCCGTACGAGGATGTCGGCGTCCAGATCGTCGGCGACGTCGAGCCCTACGAGCTGATGAAGCTGCGGCTGTTGAACGCGAGCCACCAGGCGCTCTGCTACCTCGGGTACCTGGCCGGCTACCGCTACGCGCACGAGGTGTGCCAGGACAAGCTGTTCGTCGACTTCCTGCTCGGCTACATGGACGTCGAAGGGACGCCGACCCTGCCGCCGGTGCCCGGGGTCGACCTCGACCGGTACAAGCACCAGCTGATCGAGCGGTTCGCGAACCCGGAGGTGCGGGACACGCTGGCGCGGCTGTGTGCGGAGAGTTCCGACCGGATCCCGAAGTGGCTGCTGCCCGTGGTGCGGGAGCAGCTGGCGGCCGGGCGGGAGATCGACCGGTCCGTGCTGGTGGTCGCGTCCTGGGCCCGGTACGCCGAGGCCGTCGACGAGCAGGGTCAGCCGATCGAGGTGGTCGACCGGCTGCGCGACAAGCTGGTGGAGCGGGCACAGCACAACCGCGAGGACCCGCTGGTGTTCATCTCCGACCCGGACCTCTTCGGCGACCTCGCGGCCAACGAGCAGTTCGTCACGCAGTACAAGGCCGCCCTGCAGTCGCTCCACGAGATCGGCGCCCGCGCCACACTCGAAGCGCTCTAGTCTGGGGCCCATGACTGAGCAGAGGCTGGTTGCCGGGGTGGACTGTTCCACGCAGGCGACCAAGGTGGTCGTGTGCGATGCCGAGACCGGTGCGGTACTGCGGGAGGGGCGCGCACCGCATCCGGACGGGACGCAGGTGGACCCTGCCGAGTGGTGGAAGGCGTGGGAGATCGCGTCCGACGGGCTGCTCGACGGGGTCGAGGCGATCTCGATCGGCGGCCAGCAGCACGGGATGGTCCTGCTCGACGAAGCCGGTGAGGTGGTGCACCCCGCCGTACTGTGGAACGACACGTCGTCCGCCGACGCGACGGCTGAGCTGGTGTCTGAGCTCGGTGGGCCCGGTGCGTGGGCTGACGCTGTCGGGTCGGTGCCGGTGCCGAGCTTCACCGTGACCAAGCTGCGCTGGATCCGGGACGCCGACGCCTCCGCTCCGGCGGACGCGGCGCGGCGCGCGGCCGCCGAGCGTGCTGCGGCGGTCGTCCTGCCACACGACTGGATGACGCATCGGCTGGCGGCCGACCGGCAGGGCATCTCCGGGATCACGACGGACCGCGGTGACGCGTCCGGCACCGGGTGGTGGTCGCCGGCGACGAACAGCTACCGCCCGGACCTGGTCGAGCTCGCCTTCGGGCGGTCGCTGGAGCTGCCGCGGGTCGCCGGACCGGCGGAGATCGTCGGCCAGACCGCGACGGGTGCCGCGCTGGCGGCGGGCACTGGTGACAACATGGCGGCCGCGCTCGGGCTGGACCTCCAGCCGGGCGATGTCGCCGTCTCGCTGGGCACGAGCGGTACGGCGTTTGCCCGGTCGGCCGACCCGACTGCGGACCCGAGCGGGCTGGTCGCCGGGTTCGCCGACGCCACCGGCGGCTACCTGCCGCTGGTCTGCACGCTGAACGCCGCCCGCGTCCTGTCCGCCACGGCTGAGCTGCTCGGGATGGACCTCGAGGCGTTCAACGACGCCGCGCTCACGTCGTCCGGCAGCGACGGTCTGGTGCTGCTGCCGTACCTGGACGGCGAGCGTACGCCGGACCTCCCGCACTCGACCGGCCTGATCTACGGCCTCACCCGCGCCACCGCCAAGCCCGCCACGATGGCACGCGCCGCGGTCGAAGGCCTGCTCTGCGGTCTGGCCGACGCGGTCGACGCCCTCCGCGCCCAGGGCCTCCCGGTCCGCCGCATCCTGCTGCTGGGCGGCGCCGCCCGCTCCCGTGCCGTCCAGGCCCTGGCCCCGGCCCTCCTGGGCGCCGAGGTGATCCTCCCCGAACCAGCCGAGTACGTAGCCCTGGGCGCCGCCCGCCAAGCAGCCTGGGCCCTCACCGGCGCCGACACACCACCCACCTGGCAAGTCCCAGCCGGCAAACCCGAGCCCGCCACCCTCACCGACGCCGAAGCCACCAAGATCCGCTCCCTCTACACCCACGTCCTCACCAACACCCACCCCGTCCTCGCCAAGCCCTACAACCGCTAGGAGCCGGCAGTCGGGCGAGTGATCAGAGGCGGGGGCCGAGGGGGTCTTCGTCGGGTGGGACGGGGGTTCGGCGGGTGGTGTTGGTGAGGGAGCGTTCGGGCAGCCAGAGGATGAAGGTGCTGCCTACGCCGACCTCGGAGTGCAGGGCGACGGTGCCGCCGTGGGACTCGGCGATCTGGCGGACGATGGCCAGGCCGAGGCCGGTACGGCGTTGGCCCGTCGACGGGACCGTCGCCGGGTGCTGGCGTTGACCGGAGCGGAAGAACCGGTCGAAGACGCGGTCGGCGTCCTCGGCCGCGATCCCGGGACCTTCGTCGCGTACGGCGATCCACGCCCAGCCGCTGCGGCTCCCGACGGCCAGCACCAACTCACTCCCACCACGAGCGAGCCGGACGGCGTTGGAGAGCAGGTTGTCCACCGCCCGCCGCAGCGCCGACGCGTCCCCGGCCGCGATCGGTCCGGGCGACAGGCGCCGTACGACGTGAAGCTCGCGATCGGCCGCGAGCAGCTCGTACTCCTCGGCCGCCTCGCCCGCGATGGCGGCCAGGTCCACGTCCGCGTCGACGAAGGCCGGTGACGACCGCCGGGCCGACGCGAGCAGGTCCTCGACCAGCCGGGTCATCCGCTGGATCGCCCGGCTGACGATCGCGGTCGCCTGAGCCCGGTCCTCGGCCGTGGTGTCGTCGTGCGCGAGCACGGCGTCCACGTTCGCCTGGATCACCGCCAGCGGGTTGCGCAGCTCGTGCGACGCGTCGTCGACCAGTTGCCGCTGCGACATGAACGCCGACTCGAGCCGGCCGAGCATGTCGTCGACGGTGTCGGCCAGGTTCCGCAGCTCGTCCCGCGGTCCGTCCAGCGCGATCCGGCGGGTCAGGTCGGTGGCCGAGATCTCCTGCGCGGTCGTCGTGATCCGCCGTACCGGACGCAGCGCGCGCCCCGACAACCACCAGCCGGTGCCGAGGCTGACCAGGAGCAGCGCGCCCATGCCGGCGGCCGAGTAGTTCCGCAGCGTCTGCAGGGTCTGGTAGTTCACCGCGGACTCGATCGTCGAGATCTCCGCGGCCTCGATGACGTGCCCCGGCTTGACCTTCAGGTTGCCGTTGGCGTCCTTGTAGACCTTGTTCACCGTGATCGGGCTCAGCGGCTTCGGATCCAGGAACGCCGACAGCGCGACGTACACCCCGCCGAGCAGCAACGCGGACAGCGCGATCAGCACGGCCGAGTAGGTCACCGTGAGCCGGAACCGAATCGTCTGGGTCCACGGCGGGCGCTTGAACTTCATGTCTCACCTCGAAGCCGGTAGCCGCGGCCGATGACGGTTTCCAGAACGGGTTCCTCGCCCTCCTGGGTGAGTTTGCGGCGGAGGGTGCCGACGGTGACGCGGACACTCTGGGTGAACGGGTCCGCGTTCTCGTCCCAGACGTGCTCGAGGAGCTCCTCGGCCGAGACGACGTGACCGGGGCGCGACATCAGGTACCGCAGGACGCCGAACTCCTTCAGGGTCAGCGGGAGCTCGCGGCCGGACCGGGTGGCGAGATGGCGGGACGAGTCGAGCACCAGGTCGCCGACGTGCAGCTGGGTGGTCCCGTTGGTGACGTCGCGGCGCAGCAGGGCGCGGATCCGGGCGAGCAGCTCGACCAGCGCGAACGGCTTGGTCAGGTAGTCGTCCGCGCCCTCGTCGAGCCCGCGGACCCGGTCGGCCAGCGAGGCGCGCGCGGTCAGCATCAGCACCCGCAGCTCGCGGCCGGACGCCACCTCGATCTCACCCCGGCGTACGGCGCGGCACAGGTCCAGGCCGCTGGTGTCCGGCAGGGTGATGTCCAGGATCGCCAGGTCGTACGCCGTGGTCGCGAGCTTCTCCATCGCCTCGGCGCCGGTCGTCGCCGTGTCCACGGCGTAGCCGGCCCGGCCGAGTCCGGAGCGCAGCGCGCTGACCAGGCCTTCCTCGTCCTCCACCACCAGTAGTCGCACGAGACCAAGGTAGCCGGACCGGCCGGGTCGTCCAGCCTGCGCTTTCGGTGGACTTTCGCTCCGCTTTCCGGTCGTTTTCGCGCTCCTTTGATGTGGTGGGGGCCAATCGACCGAAGGAGTTTCTTGATGAACGTCCCAGGTAAGCGGCTCATCCTCGGTACGGCGGTCGCCGCGGCGGCCCTCGGGGTCGGCGGGATCGCGTACGCGACCACCGGCGACCCGGCGCCCGAGCAGGGCTACGTGACCATCGAGGACGGCGCCACCACCCCGTCGCCGAGCACCCCGAACGACGGCACGGCCGGCCGCAACGGCACCGACTGCCCGGAGAAGAACGGCCAGGGCCAGGGGCAGCAGGGCGAGGCGCAGCCGTCGCAGCCCGAGCAGACCCAGCCGGACGCTGCCGAGAACGCATGACAGTGAACCCGGACGGTCCGGGTTCCGGACGGCGCCCGGACCGGGGAGTGGTGGAGCAGACGCCGGCGAGGTGGCCGGACGGCCACAGCCGGCCGGGCCGGCTGGAGGCCGGCGGAAGAGATCACGTGGAGGTAGGTGTGGAGAGGCGTACTGAGGGTGGTGTCCCGGCGGCTTTGCTCGAGCATGCGTTGTTCGAGGTGAAGCGGGTTGTGGTGGGGCAGGACCAGTTGGTGGAGCGGATGCTGGTCGGGCTGCTGGCTCGCGGGCACTGCTTGCTGGAGGGTGTGCCGGGTGTCGCGAAGACGCTGGCGGTGCGGACGCTGGCCGAGGTCATCGGCGGGCAGTTCTCCCGGCTGCAGTTCACCCCGGACCTGGTGCCGGGCGACATCATGGGCACCCGGATCTGGCGCCCGTCGGCGGAGGGTTTCGACACCGAGCTCGGCCCGGTGTTCGCCAACCTCGTGCTGGCCGACGAGATCAACCGCGCGCCCGCCAAGGTGCAGTCGGCGTTGCTCGAGGCAATGGCCGAGAACCAGGTCAGCATCGGCGGCCGGAGCTACAAGTTGCCGGAGCCGTTCCTGGTGCTGGCGACCCAGAACCCGATCGAGTCCGACGGCGTGTACGCGCTGCCCGAGGCGCAGCGGGACCGGTTCCTGCTGAAGATCACGGTGGACTACCCGACCCCGCTCGAGGAGCTCACCATCCTGCAGCGGATGAGCGCGCACCGGCCGCACGCGAACGCCGTGCTCACGCCGGAGCAGGTCGCTCAGTTGCAGGAGGCAACGGACGACGTGTTCGTCCACAACGCGGTGGCGGAGTACGTCGTACGCCTCGTGCATGCGACCCGGGTGCCACAGCAGTACGGGGTCAACGACCTGCAAGGCGTGCTGGAGTTCGGGGTGAGCCCGCGGGCCACGCTCGGCCTGGTCGCCGCCGGGCGGGCGCTGGCGTTGCTGCGCGGCCGGGACTACGTCCTGCCGGCCGATGTGTACGACGTCGCCCTCGACGTCATGGCGCATCGTCTGGTCCTCACCTTCGACGCTCTCGCCGACGGTGTCGACCCGCGGGCCGTGATCTCCCGCATCCTGCACGCCGTCGAGCAACCACACGTCGTCCCCGCGGACGGCGCCCAGGGGTCTGCAGCATGAATGAACCGGGCCCGGACCTGCTCAAGGGCCGGGAGCGGGCGTTGCGGACGCTGGAGCTCTCGGTCAAGCGGAAGCTGGAAGGGTTCCTGCACGGCGAGATCACCGGGCTGCGGAGCGGGCCGGGCAGCGAGCCGAACGAGGCGCGGCCGTACCAGGCCGGCCAGGACGACGTCCGCCGGATGGACTGGAACGTCACGGCTCGCTCGCTCGAACCGCACGTCCGGTCGCCGCTGGCCGAGCGGGAGCTGGAGACCTGGGCGTTGCTCGACGCATCGGCCAGCATGGACTTCGGCACCGCGCTCAGCGAGAAGCGCGATCTCGCCATCGCCGTGGTCGGGGCGGTCGGCCTGCTCGCCGACCGGCCCGGCAACCGGCTGGGTGTCCGCGTCGCCGTCGGTGACCACCTGTCCCGGATCCCCGACGTCGGCGGCGCGGCAGCACTGCGCCGTACCCTGCGCACGCTGTTGTCGTTGCCTAGGGCAACGCCCGGTGAACATCCCGCGGTCGACCTGGGCGCGGCGATCACCCGGTTCAACCGCGAGCATCCCCGGCCCGGGCTGCGGGTGGTCGTCTCGGACTTCCACGACGACACCTGGGCGGACCCACTGCGCCGGCTGGCCGCGCGGCACGAGGTGATCGCCGTCGAGGTGCTCGACCCGCGCGAGCTCGAGCTCCCCGAGGTCGGCCTGCTCACGCTGGTCGACCCGGAGACCGGCCGCCGCCGTGAGGTGCAGACCGCCAGCAAGAGACTGCGGCGCAAGTACGCCGACGTGATGACAGCCAAACGTGAACAGACCGCTCGCGACCTCCGGGCCGCCGGTGCCGCGCACCTCGTGCTGCGCACCGACACCGACTGGGTCCGCGACGTGGCGGCGTTCGCCACCGCCCGCCGCCGGGCGAGCGTCCGCCGGAACCCGATGGGAAGGACCGGAATCCGATGAGATTCGAGCAACCGCTGTGGCTTCTGCTGCTCGGCCTGGTGGTGGCGCTGGTCGCTGCCTACCTGGTCGCCCAGCGGCGCCGCAGCAAGTACGCCGTCCGGTTCGCGACCCTGCCGATGCTGGAGAAGGTCGCGCCGACGCGGCCCGGCTGGCGGCGGCACGCGCCGGCCGTGGCGTTCCTGGCCGCGCTGACCGTGCTGACGATCGCGATCGCCCGGCCGGTCGCCGACATCCGGGTGCCGCGGGAACGCGCCACCGTGCTGGTCGCGATGGACGTCTCCAACTCGATGGCCGCGACCGACGTCGCGCCGAACCGGTTCGAGGTGGCCAAGCAGGCCGCGGTCCAGTTCGTCGAGGAACTGCCGGAGAAGTTCAACGTCGGCCTGGTCTCGTTCGCCCGGACCGCGACCGTGGTCGCGCCGCCGAGCACCAACCACCAGGCGACCGTGGACGCGATCAACAGCCTGACGCTGACCGACAGCACCGCGATCGGTGAGGCCGTGCTGACCAGCCTGCAAGCGGTCCGCACGATCGACCCGGACGACCCGCCGCCGAGCCGGATCGTGCTGCTGTCCGACGGCGGCAACACCTCCGGACGCCCGATCGACGAAGCCGCCGAGGCGGCGGTCCAGGCCGGTGTGCCGGTGTCGACGATCGCGTACGGAACCCCCGAAGGCACCGTGAACCTCGAAGGCCGGAACATCCCGGTCCCCGCCGACAGCGAGGCGTTGCAAGGCCTCGCCGAGGCGACCAGCGGCGACTTCTACGAGGCCGAGAGCGACGAGCAACTGCGCGACGTCTACTCCGACCTGCAGTCGTCGATCGGCTGGACCACCGAACCACGCGAGATCACCAACCTGGTGGCGGGAATCGCCCTCGTCGCGGCGCTGCTTGCCGCGCTGGCCTCGCTGCTCTGGTTCTCCCGCCTGCCCTGAGCAGTGAAGGAGCCATCGATGAGCCCTCATCTCGGTCAACCGTTCCGCGGCCCGCACTACGCGCCCGGTCCACCCCCTGCGGAGCCGCTGCCTGCGGCGGAGCCGCCGTACCCCTTCTCCGTCACCCCGGCTTCCGCTGGGTCGGCTCCCCCCTCTCCGGCCGCGGCACCTCAGGCCGGGGTGACGGTCCAACCCCCTCGTACGGCGGCCCGCCGCGGACGGGTCGTGGTCGCCAGCCTCGCGCTGTCGATCGTGGCCGGCGGGCTGGCCGGCGCGGTGACGGGATCACGTGATCCCGAGACCGCGGCGGTCGAACTGCCCCAGGCGGCCGCGCCTCCCGCGGCCGCGCAGGGCTCGATCACCGCGGCAGCCGCGAGCGTGCTGCCGGGTGTGGTGTCGGTGCGGGCCGGCCGGGCGACCGGGTCCGGGTTTGCGATCGACCAGCAGGGTCACGTGGTGACCAACGCACACGTGGTGGAAGGAGCGAGCGATGTCTCGCTGGTGCTGTCGAACGGGCGCCGGGTCGACGCCGAGATCATCGGGTCGGACGAGGGCAACGACCTCGCCGTACTCCAGGTCTCGACCGCCGACGCCGAGGGACTGCGCGCGCTCACGCTCGGCCGGTCCGCACAGCTGCGGGTCGGCGACCCGGTGCTGGCCGTCGGCTCACCGCTCGGGCTGGAAGGGACGGTGACCGCGGGGATCGTCAGCGCGGTCGACCGGCAGGCGCGGTTCGGCGACAACAACACCCGCCAGTCGGCGATCCAGACCGACGCCGCGATCAACCCGGGCAACTCCGGCGGCCCCCTGGTCAACGCGGCCGGCCAGGTCGTCGGCGTCAACACCGCCATCGCCACCCTCGGCACGTCATCCCGCTCCGGCAACATCGGCATCGGCTTCGCGATCCCGGTGGACCGGATGAAGACCATCGTCGAAGGGCTGATCAACTGACCTGGAGAAGGGCCTCGGCAAGTGCTGTTCGGGCGTAGAGAACGAGGCGTCCCGAGCGGTGCGAGGTGACCAGCCCGGCCGCGCGTAAGGCGCTCAGGTGCTGGGAGGCGCCGCCGGGCGTCAGGCCGGTCCGCGCGGCCAATTCTGTCGTCGATCTCGGGCTGCCGAGCTGGTTCAGCAGCTCGGCCCGGGATCGGCCCAGGACGCCGGCCACGCCGGCCGGCGTCGGGCGCATCGAGTCGTCCCAGAGCGTGGCGACTCCACGAGCCGGGTAGGTGAGCGTCGGCTGCCACGGCGGGATCGTGCTCGAGTACACCGTCGGCCAGACAAACGCCGACGGCGTCAGCAACAATCCTTCACCGGCAAGCCGCCGTACGCCCTGGAAGCGCCGGTGCTTGATGTGCAGCGAGTCGCCGCGCCACCGGACCGACTCGGCGAGGTCGTCGAACAGACCGGCCGGGCCGGCCAGCCCGAACTGCCGGCCGCGATAGCGCAGATCGTCTTCCAGCAGAGCCCGGATCCGCCCCCAGTGGGGCGCGATCGCGAGCTCCCAGTACGTCTGCACCTGCTCGGCGAGCAACGTGGTCCCGGCCGGCGGATCGTCGTACAGACCGGCGACCGCCGTGGACGGGAACTCGTCGGCAGCCGGTAGCCGCCGGGGGAGTTGGGCCTCCGCGAGCGAGCCGAGCGGATGGCTACGCGCATACGCGAGTACGTCGAGATCGGCACGGACCCGTCCGGCCGGGACGCGCCGCAGGGCGCCGAGATCCGCGTCGAGGTCGGAGAACGGGCTCTGCGGCGCCGGGGTGAGGAAGTCCGGGATGTACCAGACGTCCGGATCGACGAGCTCGAACAGCAGCCCGAGGTCGGCGCCCGCGATCCGCTCCCGCGCCGTGCGCGCCCAGCGGTCGTGGAAACGGTCCGGCCGCCGGGTCCTGAGCAGCCGGATGCTCGCGGCCACCTCCCACAGCGGCGACACCGCGATCCGGGTCCGGGCCAGGTCGGCCACGGTGAAGGTGATCGTCAGCATTCAGCTCAGCCTAAATCAATTCAGTTGGCGGGCCGGCGGTCCGAGGGTTGGCGACATGACGATGCGACTCAAGATCGGCGACCTGGACATTCATCGACTCGGCTTCGGCGCGATGCGGCTGACCGGCTACCGGCCGGTGGCCGACCGGGCGGACGCGATCCGCGTCGCCCGGCGGGCAGTGGACCTGGGCGTCGACTTCATCGACACCGCGGACGCGTACGGGATCGGGGCGAACGAGGAGCTGCTCGCCGAAGCCCTGCACCCGTACGGCGACGTGGTGATCGCGACCAAGATCGGGCACACCCGCCCGTCGCCGCGGGAATGGATCCCGTTGGGGCGGCCGGAGTACCTCAGGCAAGCGGCCGAGCTCAGCCTCCGCCGCCTGCGGGTCGAGCGGATCGACCTGCTGCAACTGCACCGCGTCGACCCGGCGGTCCCGTTCGCCGACCAGCTCGGTGCGCTGGCGCAGCTCGTCGACGAGGGCAAGGCGCGGTACGTCGGCCTGTCCGAGGTGACCGTGGACCAGCTACGGGAAGCGCGGCGGCATGTCGAGGTCGTCAGCGTCCAGAACCGCTACAACCTGACGGATCGCGAGCACGAGCCCGTGCTGGAGTACTGCACCGCCGAGGGAATCGCCTTCATCCCTTGGGTCCCGATCGCGCTCGGCGAGCATGCCGCATCGCGGGCACTGGCGCAGATCGCGGCCGAGACCGGCGCCACCGCCGCGCAGCTGTCGCTGGCATGGCTCCTGCACAGGTCGCCGGTCGTGGTGCCGATCCCGGGCACGAGCTCCGAAACCCACCTGGCCGAGAACGTCGCGGCGGCGGGCCTGCGCCTGACTGCCGGCCAACTGGCCCGGCTGGACGGCTTCAGCGGCTGAACGGCGTGTAACGGGTGACGGCTCTACAGTTGGTGAATGGTGTTCTTCGGTGGACTGCTGGGCCTGATCGGGCTGGCGACCCTGGTGTTTCGCGATGGCGAGATCGGCGGGTTGCCGGCGGTCGGGGTCGGCGTGGGCCTGCTGGTCGTCGGGGCCGCGGTGGCCGGGCTGGGCGTCGTACGGCGCCGGCGGCTGAAGCGCCGGCGGGCGGAGCGGGGTGAGCCGGAGCCGGTCGGGGACGTGTTCGAGCGGGCTCGTGCGCTGCCGCGGCTGCTGCGTGCCGCGCGGCGCGGCGACTATCCCGGGTTGCCCACCAGCCGGATGGCGCTGTGGGGCCTGGCTGTGGTCTACCTGATCTCGCCGATCGACGTGCTCCCGGAGTTGCTGCCGCTGCTCGGGATCGCGGACGACGCGGGCGTCGCGGTGTGGCTGCTCACGAGCGTGTCGACCGCGACGGGCCTCTACCTTCGTCATGAGCGCGATCACCAGCGAGCCAATCCGTGATGTCGGCCGCGGCCTCTTCGGGATGCTCGTAGGCGAAGAGCTGCAACGGATCAGCGGGCGGCGCCGACTCGGTGAGCCGCGCGGCCGCGGCGAGAAGCTGCCGGGCGGACGCCAGCACGAGCTCCGCCTGCGCGACCGCCTCTCCCGGGTCGTCCAACGTCACCGCCGCCCGCGCAAGATCGGCGACTTCACACGCCTGGTAAGCCATCGCAAGCTGAGCCCGGTTCATCCGAACCCCCGCAACCACGGCACCGCGGCCTCGAATGATGCTGACGGCAACAGCAGCAGGCCGGCGCCGGGCGCGTTGCCGGGCAGCAGGGCGACGGTCGTGGGCATCAGCACCCTTCGAGGATCACGGGTTGGTTGGTGCTCCACAATGCGTGATACCCGTAGTCAGCCTAAGGCTGAGGCGTAGGCTGGGGTCGTGCGGTACGACTTGGATGACCTCCGGCTGTTCTCGCATGTGGCGGCAGAGGGGTCGATTACTGCTGGTGCGCGGGTGATGCACCTGAGTCTGCCTTCGGCTAGCGCGCGGGTCAGGGCGCTCGAGGCGCAGGCCGGCGTACCGCTGCTGATCCGCGAGCGCCGCGGCGTCCGGCTCACCCCGGCGGGCGCCACCCTGGCCCGGCACGCCCGCGAGGTGCTCGCCCAGACCACCCGCCTCGACAGCGCGGTCGCGTCGTACGCCGTCTCCCGGACCGCGCCGATCCGCCTGGTCGCCGGCGGGTCCGCGATGCACCAGCTCGTGCCCGCCGCGCTCGCCACGTTCCTGCGCGACCATCCCGAGTACGACGTGAACGTGAGCGAACGCCGGACGATCCGCAGCGTCCGCCTGCTCGCCTCCGGGGAGGCCGACCTCGGCGTGATCCTGGACGACGAGCCCACCAGCCTCCGCACCGAACCGCTCGCCGACGACTCCCTGGTCGTGATCGGCCAGGCCGGCGGGGTCCTGTCCGGCCGCACCTCGATCGCGTACGCCGAGGTCGCCGAACATCCCCTGGTCGGCCTCGACCGCGGCTCACCCCTGACCCAGTGGATGGACGACCGCCTCGGCCCACACGCCCCGGCCCCGCGCTACCGGACCCTCGTCCCCACCCTGCACACCCTGATCACCCTCGCCACCGCGGGCGCCGGCCTGGCGATCGTCCCGCGCCGGGCCGTCGACGCCAACACCGCCGTGGAGATCTGCCCGCTGCAGGACTCGTGGTCGACCCGGGCCCACCTGCTCTGCTACGCGGCGAACGCCCCCGAGTCCGCCCACCTGCTGGCGGCCCACCTGCACGCCGCGGCAACCCGCTAGCGTGCAGACATGACCGACGAGGCCATTCCCCTGCAGGCGTTCAGTGCGTTGCTCCACAGCGAGAACGTCGCGACCGTCTGCAGAGCTTTGAACATGTACCAGGTGGCCGCGTCGTACACGCGGTTGTCGGGAGGGAATCCGCTGGAGCCGCTCGGTGGTGAAGTGCGGCTGGTTGCCCGGGAGGTGTTGTCACGTCCGCCGGTGGCGGGTGACGCGGAGATGCGGGCGGCGTTCGATCACCTCAGTGCGCTCAATGTCCTCACGAGTCTCGCTGAGGCCGACGACGCGGAGTTGATCGCGGACGTGCTCGAAGGCACCGCGGACGCGGATGTCCGGGCGACGGCTCTGCTGGCGGCGGCCGCCGTACCGGCTGATCCGGGGGCGCGGCTGACCGGGGTGCTCGATGCGATGACACAGGACGAGGCGCTCGACGAGCGGGACCGGGCTCGGGCGCAGGCCGTGCGGGCCAAGCTGGCTGGTGGGCTTGGGTAGCGTGCAGACATGCGCGCGCTGACCGTTGAAGAGGCCCGGCAACGGGCGGCAGACCTGGTAGTCCGGTCGTACCACGTCGACTTCGACCTGACCGGGACCGGCGACACGTTCGTCACCACGAGCCGGATCCGGTTCGGTGCGGCGAGCGACTCGACCTGGGTGGACGTGAAGCCCGAGCGGCTGCTCGCGGTCGAGCTGAACGGCGACGCGCTCGACGTCGGCCTGCTCGCGGAGGGCCGATTTCCGCTGACCGGTCTGCAGGCCGAGAACGACCTCGTGGTGACTGCGGAGCTGAAGTACTCCGTGGACGGCGAGGGCCTCGTGCGGTCGGTCGACGCGGCCGATGGCCGGGTCTACACCTACGGGATGTCGTCGCTGGAGTCGGCGCCGCGGTACTACCCGTGCTTCGACCAGCCTGACCTCAAGGCGCCGTACACGGTGACGGTGAAGACGCCGGCGGACTGGGTTGTGCTGGGCAACGGCGCGGCGACGCAGGTCGCTCCAGGGGAGTGGGAGCTCGCCGAGACCGAGCCGCTGTCGTCGTACTTCGTCACGATCGTGGCCGGGCCGTACCACCTGATCCGGAGCGAGTACGACGGGATCCCGCTCGGACTCGCCTGCCGGCAGTCGCTGAAGGAGCACCTGGAACGGGACGCGGAGGACCTGTTCCGGACCACCCGGCAGGCGTTCGACGAGTACCACCGGATGTTCCGGCGGCGGTACCCGTTCGGCGAGTACTGGCAGGTGTTCGTGCCGGACTTCAACCTCGGCGCGATGGAGAACCCGGGCTGCGTGACGTTCGCGGACTACCTGGTCTTCCGCAGCAAGGTGACCGACGCCGAGCGCAGCACCCGGGCCCGGATCGTCGTGCACGAGATGGCGCACATGTGGTTCGGCGACCTGGTCACGATGAAGTGGTGGAACGACATGTGGCTGAACGAGTCGTTCGCCGAGTACATGGCGCACCGGGTGTCCGAGCAGGCCACCGACCACCGGGGCAACTGGACCGACTTCGGCTTCGTCCGCAAGTGGTGGGGGATGCAGACCGACCAGTCCAGCTCGACCCACCCGGTGGCGCCGGACAGCCTGAAGGACGCGCGGCAGTCGCTGGACGACTTCGACGGCATCTCGTACGCCAAGGGCGCCGCCGTGCTCAAGCAGCTCGCGAAGTACCTCGGTGACGACGTGTTCCTCAAGGGCGTCAACGCCCACCTGGAGGCGCACGAGTACGGCAACGCCGACCTGCACGAGTTCATCGCCAAACTGACCGAGGCCGGTGCCCGCGACCTGGACAGCTGGTCCGAGCAGTGGTTGCGGACCTCCGGCCTGGACACCATCACGGTCGAGCGCACGCCGGCCGGCGTCGTCCTGCACCGCACCAGCCCGGAGGGATCCCGCCGTCCGCACAAGCTGAGTGTCCGCGGGTACGACGAGAACGGCGCGTCCGGCGCCGTCGACGTCATGCTGGCCGGCGACACCGTGGATGTTGCCCTCAACAATCAGGTGGTCGTGCCGGACTCCGACGACGACACCTGGGCGAAGATCCGCCTCGACGCGACCAGCCTGGCCAACCTGCCGGCTGTCCTGCCGGCGATCGCCGACGGCGCCACCCGCGCGGTGATCTGGAACTCGGTCCGCGACGCCACCGCCAACGCCGAGCTGGATCCGCGGCAGGCCCTCGAGCTCTTCGCGACCGCGATCCAGCACGAGGACAGCGACATCGCGGTCGGCTCGCTCGTGCGCTGGCTGCAGGATCGGGTGCTCGGCGGCTACCTGCCGTACGACGAGTCCCGCGCCGTCGTCGCCGATGCCCTGGGCAACAAACTTGCCACGACCGAGCCGGGCAGCAGCCTGCAGCTCGCGACCGTGCGCGGCTTCATCGCGACCAGCGACAATGCCGAGCTGCTGCAGGCGTGGCTCGACGGCAAGCAGGTCCAGCCCGGCCTGGACATCGACGCCGATCTGCGCTGGGCCCTGGTCCTGCGGCTCGTGCGGCTGAACGCCTTCGGTAGCGCCGAGATCGACGCCGAGCTGGCCCGTGACACCTCGACCGAAGGGGTCAACCACGCTGCCCGCTGCCGGTCGGCGCTGGCGGACGGCAAGGAGGCCGCCTGGACGCGGATCATGACCGATCCGGCGATCGGCGTGAAGGAGCTGCTGGCCGCGGCCGAGGGCTTCTGGCACCCCGGTCAGGCCGCGGTCACCGCGCCGTACGTGGACCGGTTCTTCGCCGACATCCACCGAACCGCCGAGATCCGGTCCGGCATGGTGGTGGCGCTCGCGGCGCAGCGGATCATGCCGGAGTTCGTGATCGAGCCGGAGTTGCTGGCCCGGGCCGAGGCGCTGGCCGCGGACGAGACGGTTGCCCCCGGCATCCGGCGGCAGACGGCCGACTTCGCCGACAACCTCCGGAAGGCGGTCGCGGTCCGCCGTACCTTCGGCTAGCCTGATTACGCAGAGTGTCGCCCCGAGCCCGAGGAGTCACCGGATGCGCTGGATCAGGATTTTTGCGGTGCTCGGGCTCACGATCAGCACGACCGCGGCCGCCGTACCAGAGGATCCGGTGGCCGCGGTGCGGGCGCGGCTGGAGACTGTCGCCGGGCTGCGGGTCGAGAGCGGGAAGCTGATCAACGGCAAGCCGTTCTTCGTGCTGTGGTTCAAGCAGCCGATGGACCAGCACCAGCCCGGCGGCGCGCAGTTCGAGCAGCGGATCACCTTGTGGCACAAGGGATTCGACCGGCCGGCGGTGCTGCACACGACCGGGTACGGCGGTGTGGCCGGAGTCTTCACCGCCGAGCCGACCCGGCTGGTCGACGGCAACCAGCTCAACGTCGAGCAGCGCTTCTTCGGCAAGTCGACGCCGGCGAACAAGGACTGGACCAAGCTCGACATCTGGCAGGCCGCGACCGACCACCACCGGATCGTGCAGGCCTTCAAGGCGTTGTACGGCGGCAAGTGGGCGTCGACCGGGGCCAGCAAGGGCGGGATGACATCGGTCTACCACCGGCGCTTCTACCCAGCTGACGTGGACGCGACCGTCGCCTATGTGGCGCCGCAGGACGTGGTGAACGACCGAGACTCCTACGTCGCCTTCGTCCAGCAGGCCGGGTCCGACCAGAAGTGCAACGAGGCCCTGCGCAGCGTGCAGTGGAACGCGCTGCACCGACGGGCTTCGATGGTCGCCAAACTGATCAAGCTCGGCCTGCACTACGAGCAGACGTTCGGATCGGCCGACCGGGCCTTCGAGGCGGCGGTGCTGGACACGCCGTTCGCGTTCTGGCAGTACCACGCCCAGGCGAGTTGCCTGCTCGTTCCGGGGCGAAGCGCCACCGACCAGCAGTTGTTCGACTTCATCGACCAGATCGCCGACTGGTCCTTCTACTCCGACGAGGGAACGGCGAACGTCACGCCGTACTTCTATCAAGCGACTGCCCAACTCAACTGGCCGGACGTGGCGACCGGGACGACCTGGCTGAAGGGGCTGCTGCGCTACCGGGAAGCGGGTGCCGCTCCGGCCGCCGTACCGGACGCCATCGAGCCCGAGCACGACGCCAACGCGATGGCGGATGTCGACCAGTGGCTGAAGTCGTCAGGCGAGCGTTTGATCTTCGTGTACGGCGAGAACGATCCGTGGAGCGCGGAGAGGTTCGAACCGGGGCCGGGGACGACGGATGCGCACTGGTTCACCGTTCCGGCCGGCAACCACAACGCCGCGATCGCGGGGCTGCCGACAGCGCAGCGCACCCAGGCGACGAAGGTCCTGCAGGCCTGGATGGGTGTGTCAGTGCACGGTGAGCCGCTCGGCGACGGCCTTCCGGGCCTGGTGGATCCGGGCCTTGACTGTGCCCAGCGGGACGTCGAGCTCGTCGGCGATCTCGGCGTACGAGAGCGCGCCGAGATCGCGCAGCACCAGCGGCTGGACGAGTTGCGGGTGGCTGGACTCCAGGTGTTCCAAGGCCTCCAGCAGGTCCAGCCGTGAACCTGCGATGACCGAGGTCGTGCGCGGGTCGACGGCCTCCGGCAGCACCTCGGCGGACTGCTCCACCGCCCGCCGCTTGAGGGAGCGGTAGGTCTGCCGGGCCTGGTTGGTGGCCACGATCGTCACCCAGCCCGCGAAACTGCCGGTGCCCTTGAAGGTGTGGATCTTGTTCGCCACCTGGAGCAGGGTGTCCTGGACCGCCTCCTCGGCGTCCTCGTGGTACGGCAGGAACTTGGCCACCCGCCGCTGCACCTGCGGCCGGATCGCCTGCAGCAGTTCCGGCACCACTGATTGGTCGCCCTTCGCGGCGCGTGCCGCGAGATGCTCCAACTCCTCGTTCATGCTCCCCCAGAGTGGTGTTCGCCTGACGGCCCGGCTGTGATCGACAATAGCCCGGATGGATGTCATCGGGAGGTACCGGCTGCAGGACAAGATCGGCGCGGGCGCGTTCGCGACCGTCTGGCGTGGGTACGACGACGACCTCGACGTGGACGTGGCCGTCAAGGTCCTTGCCGACAACTGGGCGTCGCGCGCCGACGTGCGGGAGCGATTCCTGTCCGAGGCGCGGTTGATGCGCCGGATCGCCAGCGACCGGGTGGTCCGGGTGTTCGACCTCGGCAAGCTCGACGACGGCCGCCCGTACTTCGTGATGGACTACATCGGCGGTGGCACGCTGGCCGACGTACTGCGGTTCGGGCCGCTGGAGCCGGCCGAGGCGTTGTGGTGGGGCGCCGACCTGGCTCGCGCGGTCGCGGCGCTGCACGGCGAGGGCGTCGTACACCGCGATGTCACCCCGGCGAACCTGCTGCTCCGGCCCAACCAGGGTGATGAGTCCGGTGGTGGTACTCACCGGATCGTGCTGGCCGACCTCGGCCTGGCCAAGCGGGCCGCGGAGGCTTCCGGACTGACCCAGGCCGTCGGGACGCCGTCGTACATGGCGCCTGAGCAGGGCCGGGGTGACGGTGGGTTCGACGAGCGGGCGGACATCTACGCCGTCGGCGCGGTGACGTACGCGTTGCTCACCGGGCATCCGCCGTACTCGGCCGGCTCGATCAGCGACGTGCTCAACCGCGACCCCGACCTACCGCCACCGAGCCTGCGGTCGACGCTGCACGACGCGGTCGGGCCGCTGGACGACCTCATGTCCCGGGCGCTCGCGTACCACGTCACCGACCGCTGGGAGCGCGCCGACACCCTCGCCGAGCGGCTGGAGGCGGAGGCCTACCGCCTCGAGCAGGAGGCGCCGCTGCGCGCGATGGAGCGCACCCACATCAGCGACGACGACGATCTCCCGACCACAGTCGCCACTGACGCCCCGCCAGTACGGCGAGGCCGCCGCGGCCGAGCCCTGTTCCTGCTGACCCTGCCGATCGTGTTCGTCCTCGCCGGGGTCGGCGGCTGGTACCTGTTCGGACGGTGAGACGAGGGGATCCCGGCTGCTGTTTGACTGCTTAGAGTAGTCATATGACTACTCGCCGCAGTGTCATGGTTCTTGGGGTTGCCGTGCTTTCGTTGGTCGTCGGGACTGGTGCTGTGGCGGCTCCGCCGGCTGCCAGCTACTCGTGCCGCGCGGACACCAAGTTCGGCCGGCATCTGCTGTCGTTGCGGCAGGGGGTCGACGCGAAGGCGCCGGCGACGGTGCCGCCGAACACCCGGTTCACGATCGCGGTCGATCTCAAGCCGGGGTCACTGCCCGGTGAGGTGAAGGGGTTCAAGCTGAAGGAGGTCCGCGACCTGTCGTTGCAGGTGCCGATCCCGGCCAACTCGTCGTACGTGAGCGCCAAGCTCACCGGCGGCTCCGGGCTCAACTCGAAGCCGACCCTGCACCTCGAACGCGGTGTGGCC
Organism: Kribbella sp. NPDC002412; assembly: GCF_053592935.1. Lineage (NCBI taxonomy): Bacteria > Bacillati > Actinomycetota > Actinomycetes > Propionibacteriales > Kribbellaceae > Kribbella > Kribbella sp. NPDC002412. Next base: position 41,011 of record NZ_JBSFBL010000003.1, on the reverse strand, counting down.
GTCATCAAGGTCGCCGGGCCGATCCCAGGCGGCGCCGGCTACCAGTTGCCGTCGCTGTCCGTACGGCTCAAATCCGGTCGCCGCGGCGCGGTCATCGAGACCAAGCTCAAGGGCACCAGCCACGACGATCCAGGCCTCACCCTGCAAGCCAAGATCAAGTGGAAGTTCGTCACAACCACCGCCCCGGTCGCGTGTTTCCCAGACCCCAATCCGGCCCTGACCCGAACCGTCGTCCGCTGACCCTGGCCCGCCGCTAGCCTGCGTCCGGGCCAACGACAGAGGGGCGGAACGCAGATGCGGACGAGTGGGCTGGTGGGTGTGGTCATCGGGTCGCTGCTGCTGGTCGGCTGTGGGTCGAGCGGGCAGCGAGTGGCGACGTCGGGCAGCAGCCCAGGTACGACGAGCACGAGTACGACGCCGTCCGCGTCGACGGCTCCGGTGTCGCCGAAAGTGGAGTACCAGAAGAAGCTGACGCAGATGGACCTGCGGCTGTCGATCGCGTACCAGGCCCTGTTCGCAGCCAGGGACGACAGCACGCTCGAAGACGCCTACCACAGCCTCCGGAGGGTGGTGAAGGCCGAGGCTCAGACCGCTCTCGTCCTCCAGCCGCCCCGGGAAGCAGCCGCCGCACATACCGTGCTCCGGAGGGCGCTCGACGCCCAGAACGCGGCGATGGCCGGCGGCGTCGATGCCAGGTGCGTCGGGCTCGCGGGCACGGTGCAAGACATCCAGCGGACCTTCGAGACCACGCTGCGGCCGGCCGTGAACCAGCTCGCGAAACTGGGGCTGCGCGCAGGCACCTTCCTGCCCAAGAAGTTGCCTCCGGCACCTGTCCTGAAGCGGCCGGCGAACGGGACCACGATCGTCCGGAACGGCGCCCGCGGCGCCGGCCGGCTGCGGGTCGACAACGGCGGCAGCGCCGACGTCGCGGTGTCGATCGTCAGCGGCGGCAAGCCCAGCTCGCCGCAGGTGATGACGTACGTCCAGGCCGGCCGGCAGGCCACCATCAACGGGATCCGCGGCGGCTACCAGGTGTACTTCAAGTCCGGGTCCGGCTGGAACGGCGCGACCCGCCGGTTCACCAAGGCATGCAGCTTCCAGAAGTTCGACCAGCCGTTCGGCGCCAACCAGAGCTGGCAGATCGGCCTGAAGCCGTCCATCGGCGGCAACGCGTCGACCAGCGAGACCGAGGGGTACTAGTACGTCACGGTGATGCGTTGTGCGGCTGGATCGATGCTGATCCGGCCGCCGTACGGGAGGATTTGTTGGGGGTCGGTGTGGCCGATGTCCAGGCCCTTCACCACGACGGCGGACGGGTTGTACTCGGCGAGCGCGCGGTCGACCGCGAGATACTGCCCGGTGACGTAGCCGACGGCCTCCGCCGGGGTCGTCTGCTGGTCGAGCGCCCAGGACTTCGGGCGTGCCCAGAGGACGGCGTCGAACCGCTCCAGCAGGCCGCGTTCACCGAAGTTGCGGAGCATCCGGTAGACCTGATCCGCCGTCGGCATCTCCTCGCTGGTCTCCAGGAACAGCACGCCGTCGTAGGACTCCACCGGTCGCATCCACCGGTTCGCGGCCAGTTGCCAGTCGAGGATCTCCACGCAGCCGCCCCACAACCGCCCACTGACCGCCGCTGAGCCGCTCCAGGTCCACCCGGTGCCGTCGAACAGCTCCGGCTCGGTCTCCAGCAACGACGGGTCCGCCCAGTCACGGTCGTGGTCGGTCCAGCCGGTCGCCGGGGTCAGGTCGAAGTCGCCCGGCGTGAACAGCGCGGACCGCAGCGAGCGTTCGGAGTCCGGGTGCATCGCGCCGCCGCGGCCGAACTGCACCATCACGCTGCCGCCGTGGTAGGCGGGCAACCCGTGGAAGTACAGGAAGTTGAGCAGGTTCGTGTTGTCGCTGTACCCGAAGAACGGCTTCGGGTCCGCGCGGAACACCTCGGGGTCGAGATGCTTCAGCACGGTCAGCTGGTCGTTGCCGCCGATCGTCGCGATCACCGCGCGGATCGACGGATCCGACCAGGCCGCGTGCAGGTCGGCCGCCCGCTCCTGCGGTGTCGTGCCGAGCTTGCGGGTGGTCGGGTACTCGACCGGCTCGAGGTCCCAGGACCGCAACCGCTCCAGCCCGAGCTCGTACGGCGCCGGGAAGATCTCCGGCAACCCGCCGGACGGCGAGACGATCGCGACCCGGTCACCTGGCTGGACCATTCAGACTCCGATCGGGTGCCAGACGGTCTTCAGCTCCAGGTACTGCGTGAGGCGGGACAGCCCGGGAGACTCCGACCAGTCCTCCTCGGCGGGACGCCGTACCCGCTTGAGGTTCTCCGCCGCGGCGGCCTCCAGGTCCCGGGCCTCGTCGGGGTCCTCGATCCCGCACAGGTCGATCGCGTTGACGTCCAGGTGCGACGCGAGCCACGGGCCGATCTCCGACGCGGACCCGGTCAGCAGGTTGACCACGCCGCCCGGCAGGTCGGACGTCGCCATCACCTCGCCGAGCGTGACAGCCGGCAACGGACGCTCGTACGACGAGACCGCGACGACCGTGTTGCCGGAGACGATCGCGGGCGCGATCACGCTGGTCAGCCCGAGCAGGCTGGAGTCCTGCGGGGCCAGCACCGCGACCACACCGGTTGCCTCAGGCAACGAGAAGTCGAAGTACGGGCCGGCCACCGGGTTGCTGGAGCCGACCACCTGGGCCAGCTTGTCGGCCCAGCCGGCGTACCAGACCCAGCGGTCGATCGAGGCGTCCACCACCGCGCGCGCCTTCGCCGCCGACAGGCCCTCGGACGCCGCGACCTCGGAGCTGAACTGGTCGTGCCGGCCTTCCATCACCTCGGCGATCCGGTACAGCACCTGGCCGCGGTTGTACGCCGTCCGGGCGGACCAGCCGCCGAACGCCTTGCGGGCCGCGACGACCGCGTCCCGGGCGTCCTTGCGGGAGGCCTGGGACGCGTTCGCGAGGAACCGGCCTTTGGCGTCGTTGACGACGTACGACCGGCCGGACTCGCTGCGCGGGAACGCACCGCCGATGTACAGCTTGTAGGTCTTGCGCACTGCCAGCCTCTGGTTGTCCTTAGTGGGCAAGGTAGGCCTCCAGACCGTGGCGACCGCCCTCGCGGCCGTAGCCCGACTCCTTGTAGCCGCCGAACGGCGAGGTCGGGTCGAAGCGGTTGAACGTGTTCGCCCAGACCACGCCGGCGCGCAGCTGGTTCGCCATCCAGAGGATCCGGGAGCCCTTGTCGGTCCAGATCCCGGCGGACAGCCCGAACGGGGTGTTGTTCGCCTTCTCCACCGCCTCGGCCGGGGTCCGGAAGGTCAGGACCGACAGCACCGGGCCGAAGATCTCCTCGCGGGCGATCCGGTGCGCCTGCGAGACCCCGGTGAAGACGGTGGGCGGGAACCAGTAGCCCTCGGCCGGCAGCTCGCACTCCGGCGACCAGCGCTCGGCACCCTCGTCCTCGCCGATCTGGGACAGCTCGCGGATCTTGGCCAGCTGGGCCGAGGAGTTGATCGCGCCGATGTCGGTGTTCTTGTCCAGCGGGTCGCCGACCCGCAGCGTGCTCATCCGGCGCTTCAGTCGGGCCAGCACCTCGTCGTACACGCTCTCCTGGACCAACAGCCGCGAACCCGCGCAGCAGACGTGGCCCTGGTTGAAGAAGATGCCGTTGACGATGCCCTCGATGGTCTGGTCGATCGGCGCGTCCTCGAAGACGATGTTCGCCGCCTTGCCGCCGAGCTCCAGCGTGACCTTCTTGTCGGATCCGGCCACCGCCTTGGCGATCGAGCGGCCGACCTCGGTCGACCCGGTGAACGCGACCTTGTCGACGTCCGGGTGCTCGACCAGCGCCTGGCCGGTGCGGCCGGCGCCGGTGACGATGTTCACCACACCCGGCGGCAGGTCGGCCTGCTGGCAGATCTCCGCGAACGCCAGCGCGGTCAGCGGAGTCGTCTCAGCAGGCTTCAGCACAACGGTGTTGCCGGCCGCCAGCGCGGGCGCGATCTTCCAGGCCAGCATCAGCATCGGGAAGTTCCACGGGATCACCTGGCCGGCGACCCCCAGCGGCTGCGGGTCCTCGCCGGCGCCGGCGTACTCGAGCTTGTCGGCCCAGCCCGCGTAGTAGAAGAAGTGCGCGGCCACCAGCGGGATGTCGACGTCGCGGGACTCCCGGATCGGCTTGCCGTTGTCGAGCGACTCCAGCACAGCCAGCTCACGGGAGCGCTCCTGGATCAGCCGGGCGATCCGGAACAGGTACTTCGCCCGGTCCCGGCCGGCCATCGGCCCCCAGACCTTCTCGAACGCCTTGCGGGCCGCCTTCACCGCCTTGTCGACGTCGGCCGGCCCGGCCTCGCTGACCTCGGCGAGCACCTCCTCCGACGCCGGGCTGACGGTCTTGAACGGCTTCCCGTCCGTCGCCTCGACGAACTGGCCGTTGACGAAGAGCCCGTACGACGACTTGATGTCGACGATGGCCCGTGACTCGGGAGCCGGTGCGTACTCGAATCTGCTCATGCCTCAGTCCAGCGTGAAGTAGTCGGGGCCGGGGTAGTGCCCGGTGGCCAGCTTGGTGCGTTGCATCAGCAGGTCGTTCAGCAGGCTGGACGCGCCGAAGCGGAACAGCTCCGGGTCCAGCCAGTCCGGTCCGGCCGTCTCGTTGACCGTGACCAGGTACTTGATCGCGTCCTTCGCGGTCCGGATCCCGCCGGCCGGCTTGACGCCGATGTGCAGGCCGGTGGCCTCGTGGTAGTCGCGGACCGCCTCGAGCATCACCAGCGTCACCGGCAGCGTGGCCGCCGGCGACACCTTCCCGGTTGACGTCTTGATGAAGTCCGCGCCGGCCAGCATCGCCAGCCAGGACGCCCGCCGGACGTTGTCGTAGGTGACCAGCTCACCGGTCTCCAGGATCACCTTCAGGTGCGCGTCGCCGGCCGCCTCGCGGATCGCGGTGATCTCGTCGAAGACCATCGCGTACCGCCCGGAGAGGAAGGCGCCGCGGTCGATCACCATGTCGACCTCGTCGGCGCCCGCGGCCACCGCGTCCTTGGTGTCCTGGACCTTGATCGCCAGGCTGGAACGCCCGCTGGGGAAGGCGGTTGCGACACTCGCCACGTTGATCCCCGAGCCCTGCAGCTCCCGCTTCGCCGTCGCCACCAGGTCCGGGTAGACGCAGACCGCGGCGACCTGCGGGGTGCTCGGGTCGGCCGGGTCGGGCCGGCGCGCCTTCGCGCACAGCGCCCGGACCTTGCCGGGGGTGTCCTGGCCCTCCAGCGTGGTCAGGTCGATCATCCGGATCGCCAGGTCCAGCGCGTACGCCTTGGCGGTGGTCTTGATCGACCGGGTGCTCAGCGTGGCGGCCCTGGCCTCGGCGCCGACCTGGTCGACGCCCGGCAGGCCGAGCAGGAACCGGCGCAGCCGGTCCTCGGACGAGGTCACGTCGGCCAACGAGTCGACGCCGCTGTCGAGTGTGGTCACCTCGGCAGTCTAGGCCCTGCAGGTCACGATCCGTGCCTCGCTGTGGGGTGGGTGACCGGTCGTTGGTTACGTTGTGCGGGTGAAGCAGAAGCCGTCGGAACGCGAGCAGTACCTGTCCACGTCGAACCGGATCACCGGGGTGATCGTGATGGTGATCGGCGCGGCCGGGCTGCTCGACATCATGGTGGAGTGGCGGACCGTCACCGGCCTGCTGGTGGCCGCCGTGATCGGCCTGCTGATGATGCTCGCGTACGTCGGCCTGGTCCGGCCGTCGGTCACCCTCAGCCCCGAGAACGTCCTGCTGCGTAACCACCTGCGCGACCACACGATCCCGTGGAACAAGGTCACCGGCGTCGACGTCACCGACATCCTGCGCGTGCACACCGGGGACGTCCGCTTCCGCGCGCCCGGCGTCCAGCTCGTCATGCGCGACCTCCGCAAGCAGCGCGTCGGCGGCCGGAAGCTGTCCGACGACAGCTCGATCTCCCGGGCCGACTTCGTGGTGGAGCGGATCGAGACCCACATGGAGCAGTACGGCAAGAAGGCCGAGGGCGAGATCGTCACCTCCTGGGCCCGTCCCGAACTGGCCATCGTGGCTGTGCTGGCGGTCGTCGCCGTACTGGCCGCCCTGCTCCGCTGACCGAAGCGGGGCTGCCGATGCCGTCGCTGTCCCGTCGCACCCTGATCCGCACCGGCGTGGCCGCCACGATCACCGGAGTCGCCGCCGTCGCCGCGGTGGAGACCGGTGTCGTCCCCGGTCGCGCTCGCGTGCACGACGTCCTCGGGCTGACCGGGCCGGACGGCGTCGTACCCGATGTCCCCGGCGGGCCGGTCGAGTCGGGCACCTTCGAGTCGTTCGGCCGCCGTACGACGGTCGGCTACAGCGTCATCTACCCCGACGGCTACGGACCGTCCGCAGCGCTTCCCGTCGTACTCGTGCTGCACGGGCGGGGCGGCGACCACACGTCGGCGGTCAACGACCTCGGCATCGACCGCTACCTGACGGCCGCCGTCCAGGCCGGTACGCCGCCGTTCGCGCTGGCGACCGTGGACGGCGGGCGGGACACCTACTGGCATCGCCGGGCCGGAGGTGAGGATCCCGGGTTCATGCTGGACCAGGAATTCCTGCCCCTGCTGGCGAAACTCGGCCTGGACACGTCGCGCTACGGCCTGCTCGGCTGGTCGATGGGCGGGTACGGCGCGCTGCTGTGGGTCGCGCTGCACTACTGGCAGCGCCGGGTCCGGCCGGCCACCCGGGCGGTCGCGGTGGGTGCCCTCAGCCCGGCGCTCTGGCGTCGCTACGAGGACACCACGCCTGGTGCGTTCGACGACCCGGCCGACTTCGAGTCCAGCCAGGTGTTCGGCCGCAAGAGCGGGTTCCGGGATGTTGCCGTGCGCATCGACTGTGGCCGGGACGACCCGTTCGCCGAGGCCGCGGAGGACCTGCGGACCGAGCTCGGGGCAACCGGTGGCGTCCAGCTGGGCGCGCACACCGCGGGCTACTGGCGTCGCATGCTCCCCGACCAGCTGCGGTTCCTCGGCACCCGAGTCGCCGATTAGCGGGAACTCCGGGTGGATTCGCGGCGTCAGAGCCCGTGTTCAGCCTGGGATGGCCCCCTGCGCACCCCAGGATGTGCACGACAGGTCCCTAAATCTCGAGAGTGGAGATCATGCTCAACCTCTCCCGTAACACCCTGCGTGGTCTGACCGGCGTCGCCGCCGTCACCGCCCTCGCAGCCTTCGCACTCCCGAACGCGCAGGCCGTCCCGGCCGCGAACCCGCCCTACCCGGTCCTGCCGCAGCCGGCCGAGACCCCGAACCAGGTGGTCGGCACCCCGCCGGCGGGCGAAGGCCTGACGACCATGGCGTCGTCGCCGACGAACATCGTCCGCTACAACCGGCTCTACAGCACTCCGGCGATCACGCCGTCGAAGTGCCGGGAGGTCAACGTCTCGCTGCGCACCCAGGCGGGCGTGGCGTCCTACGCCACCCAGCTCTGGACGTGCATGTACGCGGCCTGGGCCGTCCCGCTGAAGGCCGCCGGCGCGGCGTACAAGGTGAAGCCGAAGCTGTCCGTCCACAGCGGCACCAAGATCGCCACCGACTGCGGGACCGTCAACAACACCACCGGCTACTACTGCAGCGGGCGTGGTGGTGTCATCTACATCCCGGCCGCCTACATCATGAAGACCTGGGGCCAGAACCCGACCTACGCGCGGGCGTGGCTGACCCAGATGATGTCGCACGAGTACGGTCACCACGTCCAGTTCCTGACCGGCATCCTGAACGCGTCCTGGACGCGTCAGCGGGCGTTCACCACCAACGCCGCACGGCTCGAGGAGAGCCGTCGCCGTGAGCTGCAGGCGTCCTGCCTGGGCGCGGCCTACGTCGGCGCGAACAAGCGGTACTACCCGATGGCCGGTGGCCTGCTGACGCAGTACAACTACCTGATCAGCCACATGGGCGACCAGCCGGGCGGCGTCCGCGACCACGGCTCGCCGAAGAACCACGCGTTCTGGTCGACCGCCGGCTTCAACGCGAAGCACACCTACACCGTCGCGGGCAACTGCAACACCTTCAACGCGTCGTCGACGTACGTCGCCTGACCCGCTGGACGTTCTAACGTAACTCGGCCGCCTGGTACGCGTTGGCGTACCGGGCGGCCGTTGCGTTTTGCCGACACGTGCACGATCTGCGATCGTGTGGTTACTTGTTTCGGGCCCGCACGCCTTACAGTTCTGAGTCGAGCAGTCTCACGGCAGGAGTCAAGGACAGTGAACTACGACGAGTTCAACACCGAGTACGCCAAGGTGCTGGACAAGATCAAGAGCGGCAGGTGCAGCTGGTCCGAGCTGTCCGGTCACGTGACCCGGCTGCGTCAGGCGACCGCGGGGATCACCGTGCCGGTGGAGCGGACCCAGGTCGACCACGACCTCGCGGCGCTGAGCCAGATGGTCGACATGTCGCGGCGGACGAACGACAAGGAAGACGTCTGGACGGTCACGTCCGAGGCGATCCGCCGGGCCAGCAGCCAGGAGGGCTCGGTCGCGGACCGGATCGCCCGGATCGACGCGAGCATCGCCGAGATCTCCAGCCTGGCGAACCGGAACCCGGACGAGCGCGACGCGCTGATGCAGTCGACCAGCACGCTGCGCATCCTGCACTCGTCGCTGCAGGCGTCGCTCCGCGCCGAAGAGGCCGAAGCCGCGGCCGCCGCTCGCTGATCTCCGTCCCGGGGAGCCACCCGCCAGGTGCTCCCGGTACGTCGAACGTCAGCCGCTGACCCTGGATGGTCGAGCGGCTGACGTTTCGCGCGTTCTACAGGCCCAGCGCTGTCGACAAGGACTGCTTGACCCCGGCCAGGTCCGCTGCGGCTTGCTCGCGGGCCGCTGCCACGTCCGAGGTGACCGGGATGACGACCTCCAGGTAGCACTTGAGCTTCGGCTCGGTGCCGGACGGGCGAACCACCACCCGGGCGCCCTCGGAGAGCGTGTAGCGCAGGCCGTCGGTCGGCGGCAGGGTTTCGGAGCCCGTGCTGAGGTCGTCCACCCGCTCGACCGTGTGACTGCCCAGCGACGTCGGGGGAGTGGCCCGCAACCGCTCCATCGCGGTCGTGATCAGCGACAGGTCCTCCACCCGCACTGACAGCTGGTCGGTGGCGTGCAGGCCGTGCTTCACCGCCAGGTCGTCGAGGAGATCCAGCAGCGTGCGTCCCTCGGATTTCGCCCGGGCCGCCAGTTGCAGCACCCGGACCAGCGTCGACACGCCGTCCTTGTCCTTCACCGCCACCGGGTCGACGCAGTACCCGAGCGCCTCCTCGTAGCCGAAGACCAGCCCCGGCACCCGACCGATCCACTTGAAGCCGGTGAGCGTCTCGACGTACTCGACGCCGTGCGAGGCCGCGATCTTGCCGAGCAGCGAGGACGACACGATCGAGCACGCCGCCACGCCGTCGGGCCGGGACGACAGCAGGAACTCGCCGAGCAGCCCGCCCAGCTCGTCCCCGCGCAGCATCCGCCAGCCACCCGCGGCCCCGGCGTCCGGTACGGCGACCGCGCACCGGTCCGCGTCCGGGTCGTTCGCGACCGCGATGTCCGCGTCCATCGACCGGGCCAGCTCCAGCGCCGCGTCGATCGCGCCCGGCTCCTCCGGGTTCGGGAAGGACACGGTCGGGAAGTCCGGATCCGGATCCGCCTGCGACGCCACCACCGACGGTACGGCGAACCCGGCCCGGACCACAGCGTCCTCGACCAGCGAGCGGCCGACGCCGTGCAGCGGCGTGTAGGCCACGTCCAGCTCGCGTGGCGCGTCCGCCGGCACCAGCTCGGCGATCCGGTCCAGGTAGGCGTTGATCAGCTTGTCGCCGGTGGTCTGCCAGTCGTCGCCGCGCGGCACCGAGTCCAGCGGGCCGACCGCGGCGATGGCGGCTGCGATCTCCGCGTCCGCGGGCGGCACGATCTGCGACCCGTCACCCAGGTAGACCTTGTAGCCGTTGTCCTGCGGCGGATTGTGCGACGCGGTGACGACCACCCCGGCCACGGCGTTCAGGTGCCGGATCCCGAAGGCGACCACGGGCGTCGGGGCCGGCCGGTCCAGCAGCACGGCGTCCAGGCCGGCGCCGCGGACCACGGCGGCGGTGTCCTGCGCGAAAACGTCGGACTTGTGCCGGGCGTCGTACCCGATCAGGACCGGGCCGCCGGTCAGGCCCTTGGCCTTCAGGTAGGCGCAGAGGCCGGCGGCGGCGCGGATGACCACGACCCGGTTCATCCGGTTCGGCCCGGCGGCGACGGCTCCGCGGAGTCCCGCCGTGCCGAACTCGAGGGTGCCGGCGAAGCGGTCGGCCAGCTCGGCTTCGTCGCCGGCGTCGAGCAGGGCCCGGAGCTCGGCGCGCATGTCGGGGTCGGGGTCTTCGCTCAGCCAGGCTTCGGCGGCTCGCTGGAGGTCATCGTTGACGGTCACCTCCGCACGATAACCGGCGTACCGCTGCTAGTGCCCGGATGACTGGCAGGGCCGGGCGCGGAGGTCCGCCACGTAGTCGTCGGGCGCGCCGGCCGCCTCGGCGGCCTCGGCGAGGATGCCGAGGTAACGGGCCGAGGGCAGACCGCCCTCGTAGGCGTTCAGGACGTACATCCAGGCCAGTTGCTCGCCGTCCAGGGTCTGCACCCGGACCTGGATCTTGCGGTAGACGCCCTGGTCGATCCACTCCCACTCGTCCAGCCGCTCGACGTCCTTGGGGTGGATGTCGTAGAGCGCGACGAAGACCTGGTTGGCCGGGTCGGCGGGGTCCTCGACCACGGTGGCCATGGCGCCCTCCCAGCCGAGCTCCTCACCGCCGAAGGTGAGCCGCCAGCCGGTGATCCACCCGGTCCCGCGCAGGGGCGAGTACGGGCACCGCTCGGCCATCAGGTTCGGGTCCAGATTCGACGCAAACGCGGCGTACAGGGTCACGACGACACAGGATACGGAAGAATGGCCTCCCGTGGCGCGAGTTGTGATCATCGGAGGCGGTCCCGGCGGGTACGAAGCGGCGAGTGCGGCCGCCCAGCTAGGGGCGGAGGTGACGGTCGTCGATTCCGACGGAATCGGCGGGTCCGCGGTGCTCACCGACTGCGTTCCGAGCAAGACGCTGATAGCGACGGCCGAGGTGATGACCGAGGTCGAGGAGGCCGGCCGGCTCGGCGTCCGGCTCGAGGACGGCGACGACGATCCCGCGAACGCCGTGCGTGTCGAGCTCTCCGTCGTCAACGAACGGGTCAAGCGGCTGGCTGCCGCGCAGTCCGACGGCATCACCCGGCGGCTCGACCGGGACAAGGTGAGGATCATTCAGGGTCGCGGCCGGCTGGACGGGCCGGAGACCGTGGTCGCCGGCGACGAGCGGCTGGACGCCGACGTCGTGCTGATCGCCACCGGGGCGCGGCCGCGGATCCTCAAGGGCTCGGAGCCGGACGGCGAGCGGATCCTGACCTGGGAGCAGGTCTACGAGCTCGACGAGCTGCCCGAGCGGCTGATCGTGGTCGGGTCCGGTGTCACCGGCGCCGAGTTCGCCAGCGCGTACGACGCCCTGGGCAGCGACGTCGTCCTGGTGTCGTCGCGGGACCGGGTGCTGCCCGGCGAGGACGCGGACGCGGCCGCCGTACTGGAGGACGTGTTCAAGCGGCGTGGGCTGACCGTGCTGGGCAAGTCCCGCGCCGAGTCCGTCAAGCGGCAGGGCGACGGGGTCGTGGTGACGCTGACCGACGGCCGCACGGTCGAGGGATCGCACGCGCTGCTCGCGGTCGGATCACTGCCGAACACCGATGACATGGGATTGGTCGAGTCGGGCGTGTCGCTGGGCGACGGCGGCTTCGTCACGGTCGACCGGGTCTCCCGGACCACGGCCCGCGGCGTCTACGCGGCCGGCGACTGCACCGGCGTCCTGATGCTCGCCTCGGTCGCCGCCATGCAGGGCCGGATCGCGATGGCGCACGCGCTCGGCGACGCGGTCAGCCCGCTGGACCAGTCGACCGTCTCCGCCAACGTATTCACCGCCCCGGAGATCGCCACCGTCGGCGTGTCCCAGGCGGCCGTCGACGCCGGCGGCAGTACGGCGACCGTCGTGAAGGTCCCGCTGGCCGACAACGCCCGGGCCAAGATGCAGGGCGTCCGGGACGGTTTCGTGAAGCTCTTCTGCCTCCCGAACACCGGCATCATCGTCGGCGGCGTCGTCGTCGCCCCCCGCGCCAGCGAGCTCATCCACCCCATCTCCCTGGCCGTCGCCGCCCGCCTGACCGTCGACCAGGTCGCCGCCTCCTTCACCGTCTACCCCTCGGTCTCCGGCTCCGTCGCCGAAGCCGCCCGCCAACTCCACCTCCGCGGCTGACCCCGGCAACCAGGCGCGTTGCCGGGGCCGCGTAGGTGTGGGTTACTCGCCGAAGAGGGGGTCTGCGGAGTCGGGGGCGAGGCGGTGGTTGACCGGGTCGTTGAAGGTGCCGGGGAGTTTGCCGAGGCCCTGGATGACGGTGGCGGTGCCGTTGGCGTGGCCGACGGCGTACAGGTAGGCGGCGCCGCCGTCGGTGTCGATCGCGGTCAGCAGCGTGCCCTGCGTGCCGCACTTCTCGGCGACCAGGGACTCGAACGCGCCCCACGTCGACCGCCGGACCACCTTGACGACCGGGGTCGACGAGTTCGTGGTCGGGATGCGGATCGTGTAGAGGGCGCCGCCGCGGGTGGTCGCCAGGAACGTGTCGTAGGTCTTCGTCTCGCTGATCACGGTGAGCGTCTTCACTGCGGAGAAGCCGGGGAACGACCCGATCGGGTGCCAGCCGCCGTTGTCGCCGGCCCGCCAGCGGAAGATGACGCCGTCGTTCCGCAGTCCGTAGAGGTAGCGGTGGCCGACCGGGCCGCCCAGGTACGGCGTGTAGAAGGTGTTCGCGACGGCCGTGAAGCTGCCCCAGCCACCGGCGACCCGAGCGGTCTGCTGGAACGGCTTCCCGTCCCGGTCCACGCCGTAGCTCGCGCTGTACAGGCCCGAGCCCGCGATGACGGTGCCGGAGTACGTGATCCCCTGTGGTGCGTTCAGCGACCAGAACCAGCTGGTGCTCGCCCGAGCCAGCCCGGGTGAGAACAGCTGCGACGGCTCGCTCGGTCCGGTCGCCGTCGGCGGTGTGCCGGCCTGCACGCTCCGGCTCACCGCGGCACCGGCGCTGGTGATCGATCCCACCTTCTGCTGACACGCTGCGGTGGGCGCCGCGACCGCCGCACCCGCAGGAACTGTCGCCGCACTCCCCAGCAGCACGGCTGATGCGGCCAAAGCCTTTATGCGCATATCGAACTCCTCACTCGCCGAACAGCGGCGCGTTGCCTTCGGCGGTGTCGAGGTTGTACACGGGGTCGTTGTAGGCGCCGGGCACCTTGCCCAGACCCTTGATCACGGTCGAGGTGCCGCTGGCGTGGCCAACGGCGTACAGGTAGGCCGATCCGGTGTCCTTGTCGATCGCGGTGAGCAGCGTGCTTTGCGCGCCGCACTTCTCCGCGACCAGGTGCTCGAACCCCTGCCAGGTCGACGAGCGCACCTGCTTGACGACCGGCTTCGCCGCTCCGACGGGGATCCGGATCGTGTAGAGGGCGCCGCCGCGAGTGGTCGCCAGGAAGGTGTCGTACGTCGCGGTCTCGCTGATCAGCGCCATTGTCTTCACCGCGCTGAAGCCGCCGTACGAGCTGACCTTCTTGAAGCCGTCGGTCCAGCGGAACAGCACGCCGTCGTTCCGCAGGCCGTACTTGGCGAACCGGATCGCCGGTCCCCAGGAGAACGACTCCTCGACGGCGATGAAGTTGCCCCAGCCGCCGCCGACCCGGGTCACCGTGTTGATCGGCTTGCCGTCGGTGTTCACGCCGTAGGTCGCCTGATACAGCGACGAGCCCAGGACGACGTACGCCGAGTCGTAGTACCCGACCGGATTCAGGAGCGTGTGGGTCCAGGTCGTGCTCAGCCGGGCAGCACCCGGGGCGAACAGGTGTTGGCCTGTGCGCTGCTCGGCCGTCGGCGGCGTCGACGCCGTGACCGTCGCGCGCGCACGGTCGCCGTTGGCGTTGATGGATCCGACCTGCATCGCACACGCGGCGGTGGTCGCCGCCTCCGCCGGTCCTGTTGCCATGGCTGCCAGGAGTACGGCGGACGCCGCCGCCGAGGCTGCTCGTTTCAAGCTCACGTGGTTGTGCCTCACTCGCCGAAGAGGGGTGGGGTGGTCGTGGAGGTGCGGAGGTAGTAGACGGGGTCCTTGTAGGTGCCGGGGATCTTGCCGAGGCCGTTGATGACGGTGGCGGCGCCGTTGGCGTGGCTGACCGCGTACAGGTAGGCGGAGCCGGTGTCCTTGTCGATGGCGGTGAGCAGCGTGCTCTGCGCGCCGCACTTCTCCGCGACGAGCGCGTCGAAGGCGCCCCACGTCGACGTGCGGACCTTCTTCACGACCGGCTTCAGAGCGGCGTCGCGCGGGATGCGGATGGTGTAGAGCGCGCCGCCGTGGGTGTTGGCCAGGAAGGTGTCGTACGTCGCGGTCTCGCTGATCAGCGCCATCGTCTTCACCGCCGAGAAGCCGGTGTAGCGACTGACGACGGACCCGTTGTGCGGGTCCCCGGGGATGTACGCCCAGCGGTACAGCACGCCGTCGCCACGCAGCCGGTAGTCCGCGACCCGGGCGCCGGACGTCCAGTACGACGTGTGCTCCATCGCGATGTACGTGCCGAAGCCCGTACCCCTCCGGCTGATGCCGACCGGCCCATCCGGATCGGGCCCGTACCACGCGCTGTAGATCGTGTCGTTGAGCAGGACCTCGCCGGCGGTCATCGGCCCGTCCGGCTCACCGACGTTGCGGGTCCAGGTCGAGCTCATCTTCGCGATGCCCGGCGTGAAGATGTGCACGCCGGTCCCTTGCCGGGCGGTCACCGGCGCCGAGGCCGTGACGTCCGAGTACCCGATATCGCCGCCACTCGTGATCGAGCCGACCGTCATAGTGCAGGCCGCGGCCGGCGCCGCGACGGCCGCCGTACCCGCGGAGCCGGTGGCCAAGCTGCCCAGCAGCACGGCGCATGCCGCGGCTGCGAGAGTTCGTGTGAGGGTCATATCCGACTTGATACGGGCGGCTCCGGAAAAGTTGCGGAAGACACGGGAAAACCTGCACCTGCGTAGATCGGGGCGTGAACACGGCGTGTGACCAGGTTCCTGGGCGTCGTTCCGGGGAGAAATCGGGCCGGCGATTTATATTGGTGACTAATAGTTATCGTTGCTCGCGGCAAACAAATGCCGGGGTCCGAAAACGGTCGGCGAAGTCGCTACCACCGGGCGTCGCGGCGACTTACTCTCCGTCTGTTCAACGCGGTCGCGGGGGGCCGCCCACTCCGGAGGGGAAGCATGAGACGACGCCTGTCGCACGGAGCTGCGTTCGTTGCCCTGACCACCTTGATCGTCGCGACGCTGAGGCCGGCGCCGGTCCAGGCCGCGAGCGGTGAGGACCCGCCGCCGACGCCCGGCAGCACGCAGGTGACGACCGCGGTCGACGCGGTGCTCGGCAAGCTCGACCCCAAGCTGGAGACCAAGGTCAAGAAGGGTGAGACCGCGCCGGTCGCGGTGTTCGCGACCGTCCAGGGCGACACCACGCAAGCGCGTGAGGTGCTCGGCAACGCGCGCGTCGCGAAGTCCGGGGACACCGGCATCGTGCTGGGCTCGATCCCGGTCCAGGCGCTGCCGAAGCTGGCCGCCGTACCGGGGGTCGTGTCGATCCAGCCGGTCGAGCTTGGCAAGACCGGTCAGCCGCTGAACGACCCGGACCCCGACCTGCACCAGGCGCCGACGAAGGCCGAGCAGCAGGCCGCGGTCGCGAAGATCAAGTCCGACGAGGTGCCGTACGACCAGGCCCCGCCGCTGCGGAAGTCGAACTTCGACAAGCTGAAGCACCAGAACATGCTGGACGCCAAGTCGCACAACTTCACCGGCGCCTGGAACGCCGGCTTCACCGGCCAGGGCGTGACCGTCGGCGTCCTCGACGGCGGCACCGACTTCGGCCACCCGGACCTGCTGAACACCTGGCAGACGTGGACCGGCCAGACCGGCGCGAAGTCCGGCTGGAACGGCTGGCCGAAGGCCTTCGACCCGTACGGCACCCTCCAGTGGCTGGCCGCGCCGGCCCAGATCGACCAGGGCCTGTCCTGGTACACCAAGACCACCGCGGCGACCTGCACGACGAGCGGGACCACCTGCAGCGTCGACTTCGCCACCAAGACCGGTCCGTCGCGCAACTTCAGCGCCCCGGACGGCACCAACCAGCACACCTACGGCTTCCCGTCGACGTGGAGCAAGTCCGGCAAGGTGCTGCTCGGCAGCCACCCGGACGACCACCTGCTCCAGCTGTACGGCGAGCGGCCCGCGTTCCTGGTCACCGACCCGCACACGGCCGGCGTCTACGACACCGTGTACGTCGACCTCGACGACGACCACTCGTTCGCCGACGAGAAGCCGGTCACCAAGACCTCCCCGGCGTCGTACCGGGACATGAACGGCGACGGCTACACGGACCTGTCCGGCGGCCTGCTCTACTACATCTCCGACGGCAAGACCCCGATCCCCGGTGGTCTGGACGCGTTCGGCGTCGACGACACGTCGTACGGCTCGGGTCAGCTGCTGGCCTGGACGGGTGACTTCGACCCGTCGATCGAGGGTCACGGCACGCTGACCGCGTCGAACATCGTCGGCCAGGCCGTCATCAACGGGAAGGCCCCGACGTTCAAGGACATCCCGGGTGGCAAGTACGCGGGCGCCGTACTGGGTGGTGCCCCGCATGCCAAGCTGGCGCCGTTCGGCGACATCTACCTCGGCTTCGACTTCTCCACCCAGTTCGGGTACCTGCTGTCCACCCGGCAGGGCGTCGACGTCACGTCGAACTCCTACGGGCAGTCCACCGTCGACAACGACGGCTGGGACGCGGCCAGCCAGGAAGCCGACGTGATCCACGACGGCTACAAGACGACCCCGTTGTTCTCCACCGGCAACGGCGCACCAGGTTTCGGTACGACGGGCTCCGCGGCGCCGACCGCGGGTATCGAGGTCGGCGCGTCGACCCAGTTCGGCGGGACCGGCTGGGACTCGATCGTGCGGACCAGCCAGATCACCGACAACGACGTGATGGTGTGGTCGAACCGTGGCTTCGGCGCGAACGCCACGAACGGCGTCGACGTCGTTGCCGACGGCGCCTACGCACCCGGTGACGCGACCCTCAACACCGTCCTCGACGGCCGGAACGCGTGGGTCACCTGGGGCGGCACCAGCCGGTCCACCCCGGTCGCGGCCGGTGCGACCGCACTGGTCTACCAGGCCTACGAGAAGGCCAACGGCGGCAGGGTTCCGGCCGGTTTCTACTCGACCGCGAAGGACATCCTGAAGTCGTCCGCCAAGGACCTCGGGTACGACGCCAACGTCCAGGGCTCGGGCTCGATCGACGTCGGCAAGGCGGTGGCGAGCGCGGGCGGCAAGCGTGCTGTCGTCACGCCGTCGCAATGGCGGGTCGGCGACTACCGCGGGACCGAGTACCCGGTGTTCGCGAACGTCATCTCGCCGGGCGCCTCGGACACGCAGAAGTTCACCGTCCAGGGTCCTGGTGTCTGGCAGGTCAGCGACCGGCAGCTGGTCCGGACCGCGAGCGACACGTTCTCTTTCAGCAGCAAGGACCTGAGCAAGGAGAGCACGTCCAACTTCAACGCGCCCGACTACCTGATCGACCTGACCAAGAAGGTCAAGCAGCATCAGGACGCGGACCTGATGGTGGTCAAGCTCGAGTACCCGCGGTCGCAGTTCGACGGTGACGACAACCTCACCGAGGACCAGGGCTGGCGGCTGCTCACCTACAACTGGACCGACGTGAACCACGACGGCAAGCTGTGGACCGACAAGGACCACAACGGGGTCGTCAACCACACCGACAAGACGACCAGCTCGAACATCGACGGTTTCCTCGACCTCGACTTCGCCAAGTCGGAGATGCAGCAGGGCGAGTACAGCCGGTTCATGTACCACCGGGCCGGGGCGAACGCGCTGCAGTCGTACGTCGCCGACCCGGCGAAGCGGATGGCGAACGGCCTGTTCCTCGGCCTGCAGCACTCCGCCAGGAACACCTCGATCCCGGTCACCGGCTTCAAGATCTCGATCGACTGGTACCAGAACAGCGACTGGAAGTGGGTCAGCACCCCGAAGGTCGCGAAGGGCTCGTTCACCGCGTCGATCAAGGTGCCCGGCAAGACGCCGTACGGGATGTACTCCGGCGCCGTCGTGCTCACCCGCGGCTCGGACTCGATGGTGGTGCCGGTTTCGGTGGCGGTCGCGGCCAAGGCGGCGCAGGACGCGAGCGGCAAGATCACCGGCGCGATCACCTTCGGCGGCGACGATGTCGCAAAGGCGCAGCAGAACTACACCTACAACAACGGGTCGGTGTTCGGTGCGAACGACTGGACGTGGCGGGCCGAGTCCGGTGACTGGCGGTTCTTCTACCTCGACGTGCCGAAGACACCGGCCGAAGGCACCAAGTTCCTGGCCAACACGAGTTGGCAGGACTCCGGTCCTTACACCGACCTCGACACGTTGATCATGGGCCGGTCGGTGAACCACTTCCAGCTCGAGCCCGACTCGGTGTTCGGTGCGCCGTACACCCTCGACACGGTCGGGAAGAGCCCGAACACCAACGTGCGGGCGGGTGTCTGG
This sequence comes from Kribbella sp. NPDC002412, assembly GCF_053592935.1. Lineage (NCBI taxonomy): Bacteria > Bacillati > Actinomycetota > Actinomycetes > Propionibacteriales > Kribbellaceae > Kribbella > Kribbella sp. NPDC002412. The sequence continues at coordinate 22,320 of NZ_JBSFBL010000003.1, read as the reverse complement.
CGGTTCGACACGGCGACCGGTGGTCCGGCCGACGTGGTGACCGCGCCGGCGCAGGAAGGCCTGCAGGCGGTCGCGTTGCACCAGGTCAGCTGGCAGGGAGACAAGTTCAGCACGCCGTTCAAGGTGCAGTTGGGCAGTGCGTCCGTCAGCCCGTCGTCCGTCGTCCAGACGGCGACCGGGAACACCGGTGGGTTCGACGTGAAGTTCGAGTCGAGCGTCCCGCTGGACGGGCTGAAGGCGGCCGCGTTCGGTCTCAGCCAGCCGAGTACGACGACCGAGGTGGCGCACCAGGACGACCCGAACGACCCGGCGACGGCGAGCGTGAAGCGGAACCTCACGCTGTCGCACGCGTCCCGGCTCAGCGTGAGTACGGCGCTCGACGGCAACGACCTGGACCTGTACGTGGTCCGGGACGCCAACAACGACGGCGTCTTCTCCTCGTCCGAGATCGTCGCCTCGTCGGCCGGCGGCACCGCGAACGAGGCGGTCGACCTGGTCAACCCGCCGGACGGCAACTACCAGATCTGGGTGCACGGCTTCGCGGTCGCCGGCACGCCGTCCTTCACGCTGAACGTCAACGCGATCCAGGGCAACGACCTGACGGTGAGCGGCCTGCCCACCGGTCCGGTCCCGGCCGGGACCCAGGTCACCCTGCACGTCGACTACGACAAGGCGATGACACCGGGCCAGACCTACAACGGTGAGCTCCTGCTCGGGCCGGCCACGGCGCCGTCGGCGCTGTCGGTCCCGATCAAGATCACCAGGTAGCTCGCAACTTTTACGGCGGGGACCGTATCAAGCTCAGCAAGAGAGGGGAGAGAACCGATGAGCTTGAAACGAGTCTCCGCCGTGATCGCGGCCGCGCTGCTGGCCGGCGCGGCCGCCGTCCCGGCGAGCGCGACCCCGCCGAAGCCGGGGCCCGAACTGAAAGCAGGGCCCCCGAAGGTGGCGGCCGGTACGGCGGCCAACCCGTGCGGCATGTACGTCGGGGCGTTCGACGCGGTCGGGAACACCGGCGGGGCGGACGTGGTCGCGACCCGGCCACCGACCGCGGCGCCGTTCGAGGACCCCGTCAGGCTGTTCCCGGTCAAGGAGAGTTCGACCTGGTACTACAGCGCGGTCACCGCGGAGTCGTGGTGGTACGGCAAGGTGATCAGCGGCACCGGCCTGTACGGCGCGGAGGTGCGCTGGGACGGTGTCGAGCCGGAGCCGGTGGTCAGCTCGAAGCGGATCGGCGGCGGCTGGGACCGGTTCACCCAGATCGAGGAGTCCGACGCCTGGTGGGTGAGCAAGCCGCACAACTACTTCTACGGCCTGCGCGACGACGGTGTGCTGTTCCGCTGGAACGCGAACGGCTTCAAGGCGCTCGGCTCGTACCCGGGCTTCGCCGCGGTCAAGACGATGGCGCTGATCAGCGAGACCGGCACCTATGACACCCTGCTGGCCACCACCCGCGGCGGCGCGCTCTACACGATCCGGATTCCGCTGACGTCCCCGATGAAGCCGATCGTGAAGCCGGTCCGGACCCGGACCTGGCAGGGGTTCGAGTCGATCGTCGCCGCCAAGTGCGGCCGGCAGGGCACACTGCTGACCGCCGTCGATCACGACACCGACAGCGCCTACCTGTACGCCGTCGGCCACGCCAACGGCACCGCCACGGTGATCGAAAGCCTCGGCAAGGTCCCCACCCCCTTCCCTGGCGTCACCCACTACGCGATGACGGGCGAGGGCGAAGACCTGTTCGGCGAGTAGCCCACGAACAGAACGAGCCCCGGCGACCGTGGTGGTCGCCGGGGCTCGGTCGTTCGGGTCAGAAGTCGCCGCCGAAGTCGCCGCCGCCGAAGTCCCAGCCGCCGGAGTCGCCGCCGCCGAAGTCGCCCCCGAAGTCGCCGCCGCCGTCACCCCCGCCGTCGCCGCCACCACCGTCGCCGCCCTCGCCGCCGCCCTCGTAACCGCCGGCGTAGTCGCCGTACGCGCCGCCGGCGAACATGCCGCCGAGCATGGTGCCGAGGAACATGCCGGTCATCACACCGCCGAGGGCGCCGAACATGCCCTGCGCGTACGGCGAGTAGGCCGGGCCGGCCTCCCAGTACGGAACCCGCTGCGGGCCGACCATGACCTTGCGGACGTCCGGCTCCGCGCCGGCCCGGACCCGCTCGGCGTCGGCCGCACAGGCCGGCACCTCACGCGGCGCTCCGCCCGGCGGCGCCCAGGTCACGTCCTCGACGGACGGGCCGTGCTGCGGGTTGAAGAAGCAGGAGGGGCGGCGCTGCGGCAGCGGCTCGCCGTTCACCCGGGCGCGCACGCACGCCGCCGCGTAGCGGCCGTCCTCGAGGATCTCGATCACGTGCTTGATCTCGTCGGCCTGGGTGACCTTGCCGACCGCTTCCTTGGCCGACTCGTAGGCGTCCAAGGCGCGCTGGTAGTCCTGCCGGGCCCCGTCGCCGAGGTCCTTGCCGACCATGTCGAGGTCCAGGTCCTGCAGTTCCTCACCGAACCTGGTGATGTCCTCGTCGGCGGTGCGCTTGACCGATTCGAGCTCGGCGGCGGTGATCTCGTGCTGCTGGCGGTTCTGCAGCTGGGTCCGCCGGTACGACCGGTATGCCAGAACGGCGATCACCACGAGCGCGATGATCAGGATGAGTTCCATGACGGGCCTCTTCTGCCTCTAGGGCTGTCTCGCAGGGCTTTACCCAGAGCCTACCGAAGCCCTCAACATCCGGACGCCACGCAGGGTGACGCAATCCCGGGAATGCGGTCACCGAGCGCGCATAATCGATTACCGCCGCCCAGCGACCGTTGTACCTCCGCCGGAAGGCAGTGCGATGAGCAAGACCTCCCGACTCGTGACGCTCGCGGTGACCGGGCTCGCCCTCGCCGCCCCGCAGGTCCTGCCGGATCTGCAGTCCGTCCCTCCCACGACCCCGCCGGCGCCGGCGCCGGCCGAGGCGTCGTACCAGGAACTGGCGATCGACGGGCCGAGGATCGCGGCCGAGACGAAGCCGTTCGCGATGGTAGGAGTCACCTGGCCGAGCGGCGTCCAGGCAGTGCAGGCTCGCGTGCGTGTGCTGCGGGCCGGCCAGTGGGGCGAGTGGCAGCGGCTGACCGTCGAGGACGAGCACGGCCCCGATCCGGCGTCGGCGGAAGGCACCCGAGCGGGCACTGAGGCGCTGTGGGTCGGCGATGCGACCGGTGTGCAGGCCAGTGCGGTGACAGGCAGTGGTGCGACGATCGCCGACGCGAAGGTGGTGCTGATCCAGCCCGGCGTACTCGCGACCGACGCCGACGAGCCGGCCCTGCAAAGCCTGGAGCCCGAGGCGACCAGAGCGCCGTACCCGATGCCGGCGATGGTGAGCCGGAAGGCGTGGGGTGCGGACGAGCGGCTGCGCAGCCACAATGGCAAGGCTTGTGCGCGTCCGAAGTACACGACCACCGTGCAGGCTGCGTTCGTCCACCACACCGCTGACCGGAACGACTACACCCGGACGCAGGTCCCGGCGATGGTGCGTGCGATGTACGCGTACCACGTGAAGAGTCGCGGCTGGTGCGACCTCGGCTACAACTTCCTGGTCGACCGCTTCGGCCGTGCGTTCGAGGGCCGGTACGGCGGTGCGCAGCTGCCGGTGCTCGGCGCGCACACCGGCTCGTTCAACGCGAACTCGTTCGGGGTGGCGTTGATCGGCAACTACGAGAAGACGGCGCCGAGCCAGGCGATGCTGGAGAAGACCGCCCGGGTGATCGCCTGGAAGCTGGACGCGAACTACCGCTCGCCGCTGGCGACGATCGTGCTGGCCGGCAGCCGGCTGCACACGGTGTCCGGTCATCGCGACACCAAGGCGACGGCCTGCCCGGGCAACCAGCTGTACGGCAAGCTCGGCTGGCTGAAGCAACGGGTCAACGTGTTGATCGGCGGCAGCGTCTCGACGCCGATCTACCGTTTCGCCAAACGCATCGGTTTCCGGCACACCGGCCAGCCGTTCTGGGGCGAGCACCGGACGAAGACCGGCTGGGCGACGTACTTCGCCACCCGGGACGTCTTCAATTCCGTTGCCACCGGCACCCATTCGACCGTCGGGGTGTTCCGGGCCCGGTACCGCCGGCTCGGTCCCGACACGGTGCTCGGGCTGCCGACGACCGAGTTCCGGAACAGCGTGAACGGCACGAAGGTGCAGTACTTCCGCAACGGCGCGCTCTACTGGTCGAAGGCGATCGGGACCCGCCCGGTGGGTGGACTGATCTACGCGCGGTACGCCGCTCTCGGCGCGGAGCGGTCGCGGCTCGGGCTGCCCATCACCGACATGTACAAGGTGAAGGGCGGCCTGCGGCAGAAGTACCAGCACGGCTGGCTCACCTACAACCAGCACCGCGGGAAGGTCTACGTCCAGTACCGGAGCGTCCGATGAACAAGCGCGCGATCGCGGCCGTCGTCCTCAGCTTCACGTTGATCAGCGCGACCGCCGAGGCGCGGGTGATCGGGCCGGACGCGGCCGCGGACACCACGATCAGCGGCCGCGGATTCGGCCACGGGCGCGGGATGTCGCAGTACGGCGCCCAGGGCGCGGCGATCGCGGGGAGGTCGGCGCAGCAGATCCTCGACTTCTACTACCCGGGCACGACGACCGGGAAGGCGACCGGGAGCATCCGGGTCCGGATCAGCGCGGACACCACCGATGGGGTCCGGGTCGGCACCGTCAACCACCTGAAGGTCCGGGACCTGAAGACCGGCAAGGTCTACACGTTGCCCAAGGCATCGACCCGGAACCAGTGGTCGATCGACCCGTACGGCGACCACGGCACCAAGGTCAGCTCGTACGACGCGAAGACCCGGAAGTGGACGCTGTGGATGACGTTTCGCGGCATGACGCAGTTCGAGGGCGCGTCGGTGACCGGGCTGGTGCTGCCGAGTGGCGCCGTACGGCGGTATCGCGGCGCGTTGCGGGCCATCGACGTACCGGGGGCGCACCTCGACACGGTGAATGTGTTGTCGCTCGAGCACTACCTGCGGGGCGTCGTACCGCGAGAGGCCTTGTCCAGTTGGCGTCCGGCGGCGCTGCAGGCGCAATCCGTTGCCGCACGCACCTATTCGGCCTTCCATCGTGGCCGGGCGACCAAGCGGGCGTACGACCTGTGCGACACGATCTCCTGCCAGGTGTACGGCGGCTACGACTCGGAGAAGGCGTCGACCAACTCCGCGATTGCCGCGACCGCGGGACAGGTCCGGTTCTACAAGGGCAAGCCGATCATCGCCGAGTTCTCCTCGTCGAACGGCGGTGCTACGGCGACCGGGCCGATCCCGTACCAGGTGATGAAGCTGGACGGCTGGGACGCGTACCCGGGCAACGGGAACCCGAACGTGACCTGGACGGTCACCCGGACGGCGGCCGAGATGCAGGCCGCGTTCGACGTGGGGTCGATCCGGAGCGTGCGGGTGCTCAAGCGGACCGGCGTCGGACCGGGCGGGGGCCGGGTGCTCACGCTGGAAGCGGTCGGGTCGAAGGGACGGCGGGTGCTGACCGGCGATCAGCTCCGCGGGCGGCTGCACCTGCGCTCGTCCTGGTTCGCGGTCGTGCCCAGTCCTCTTGATATACCAACTGAGCCGGATGAAGCTGCCGGGCGCTGAGCCATTGACGCGATTCCCCTGCTCCGGTTAGAACTTGACATCGATGTCAACCGCCACCGCCCAGGAGGAGCAGGTCGATGCGCAGGAAATTTGGTATATCAACCAGGATTGCGGCCGGGGTGCTGGCAGTCGCCGTACTCGGGTCGCTGCACGTGACCGGAGCTGATGCCGTGACCAGCAACGCGGCGCGCGCCAAGGCGTCGTACGAGGCCCTGAACAAGTACTTCGACGCCGGGCAGAACCTCCTGCTCGAGGAGTACCCGAACACCCACCCGAACCCGTACGCCTACGTCTGGCCGTACTCGCAGGCGGCGATCGCGGCCGAGAACCTGGCCGGCATCCCCGGCGCCGGCATCCAGGCGTCGAAGGAGGCCGACCGCCGGATCGCGGCGTACGAGCCGTACTGGAACGCTGAGACGACGCCGAAGGGGTACGACTCGTACGTGCGTCCGCCGCTGGGCCAGGGCGGTGACAAGTTCTACGACGACAACGAGTGGATCGGGCTGCACCTCGTGCAGCACTACAAGCGGACCGGTGACAAGGCGTCGCTCTCCCGGGCCCGGGAGATCTTCGCGCTCGTCGTGCACGGCTGGGACACGGACCCGACGCACCCGTGCGCGGGCGGCGTCTTCTGGACCCAGGCGCCGTGGAGCCAGGACCGCAACACGGTGTCGAACGGTCCGGGCGCCGAGCTCGGCGCGCACCTGTACCTGCTGACGCGGGACCGCTCGTACCTGAACTGGGCGAAGCGGATGTACGACTGGACGCAGGACTGCATGCTGGCGCCCAACGGGTTGTACTGGGACCACATCGACCTGGCCGGCACCATCGAGAAGACGCAGTGGAGCTACAACCAGGGCGTGATGCTCGGGGCCGGCGTACTGTTGTACAAGGCAACGGGTGACCGGAAGTACCTGAACGACGCCAAGTCGGTGGCGAACGCGTCCCTCGCCTTCTACGCCGAGGACGACCGGCTCTGGAAGCAGCCGACCCGGTTCAACTCGATCTGGTTCAAGAACCTGCTGATCCTCGACTCGGTCGCGCCGGACAGTCGCTACAAGCAGACCATGCAGGCCTACGCCGACCGCGCCTACACCGAAGCCCGCGACCCGGCCACCGGCCTCTACCACTTCGTCGACGGCCCGGTGCAGCTGCTCGAACAATCCGGCATCGCCCAGATCTACGCGTTGCTCGCCTGGCCCCGCTCGAAGTACAACCTCCTCGCGTAGTCCGGGGAGATCCCAGCAGGCCGTCAGCGTCTCCACTGCTCACGTGGAGCTGCTGGCGCCCGCCGACAACCGGGAGCTGCGCGGTGGCAGCGCTCCGCCCGCGCTGTAACGCCAGCCACCGGACAGGCACCCGGCTCAACCAACAACACGCCCGGTCGCTCCCGCTGGGGAGCGACCGGGCGTGCTCTTTGTTCTTCCTCAGGCAGCGGCGGAAGCTGTCTTGATGTCCACCGGGGTGACCGGGGCACCATCAGTCGGCCCGTTCTGCGGCACCACGCCGGCCTCGGCCACCTTGTCGATCAGCTTCAGGCTCGGCTCGTCGATCGTCCCGAACGCGGTGTAATCCGGCGACAGCCCGCTCCCGTCGCCGTACACGATGAAGAACTGGCTCCCGTTCGTGTTCGGCCCCGAGTTCGCCATCGCCAGCGTGCCCCGCCCGTACTTCAGCGTCGGGAACACCTCGTCCGCGAAGCTGTACCCCGGCCCGCCGCTCCCGGTCCCGCTCGGGTCGCCGCACTGCAGCACCTGCAGCCCCTCGCCGACCGTCATCCGGTGACACTTCGTGTTGTCGAAGTACTTCTGCCCGACCAGGCTGAGGAAGTTCTTCACCGTGCACGGCGCGAGCGCGCTGTCCAGCGTCACCTGCAGGTCGCCGATCGACGTGTCGAGGCTGACCTTCGACGTACCCGACGCCTTCACCTTGCCGTCGGCCGGCGGGTTCACCTTCTTGCTCGCTGCCTCGCTGCCCTTCTTGTACGTGCAGCTCACCTCCGCCGGCAGCGGCGTCGCCCGCTTCGGCGCCGCCGCGAGCGCGGTCGGGATGCTCTTCGGCATGTTCTCCGTCCTCGCGCTCGACGCGGCGGGCGTGTCCTCATCGCCGTTGCCGACCACGATGAAGACCCCCACCACGACCGCCACCACCGCGACCACAGCGGTGACGGTGACCGTCACGTTCCGCCGCTGCCGCCGCCGCTCGGCCTCCCGTTCAGCCTGCCGCTTGGCCTTCCGCGCCGCCAGCTGCTGCTGATGGGTCTTCTTGGACATGCAGAACCCTCCTCACGAGATGTCTGGAGGGAACCTACAGCGTCAACCTGAGAACTGTCTGTCAATCCGCGAGAACAACCTGACCCGCCCCAAAGGACACCGCTCCGCGGCGGCTGTTCTGTTGGCCGCCTTCGGCGGGTGGCGCGGAGTGTTGTCGGGTGGGGTGTGGCTGGCGCTGGGGGAGTGTGGTGGCGGCGGAGAAGGTCACCGCTGCGCGGTGGCTGTTGTGTTGGCCGCCTCCGGCGGGTGTGCGGGGCCTGCTGCCCGGTGGCCTGTGGTCGGCGCCGGGGAATGTGGTGGTGGCTGCAAGGTCACCGCTGCGCGGGCTGTTGTAGGGCGGGGTGTGGTTGGCGCCGGGTGAGTGTGGTGGCGGCGGTGACAGACGAGGACCGGGGCGGGGAGAGCTACTCAGGGGCTGGGGCGAGGTCGACCAGGTTCCAGCGGAGGCGGCCGTCGTCGATGTACGGGTGCCAGGCGCGGGGTGGTGCCCAGGGCATGGCGGCGTACCTTCTGCGGCCCAGGTCCTGCAGGGCCGGCTGGTCGAGGGTCAGTGCGTCGGCGGTGTCCGCGAGCATCTCGGCGACGCTGAACCAATGCGGCATGTCGAAATCGCCGTCGGCGTCGAACTGCCCGACACAGCCATGGAGGTCACCGTCGCGGAGGTCGACGAAGAGCTCGACGTCGGTGAAGGAGTCGCCGATCGGGAGAAATCCGTCCAGCCACTCGGCGGTGCGGGTGCCGGCCGGCTGGGTTTCACCGGGCCGGTCCGACTCGGCGTACACACCTCGCCACATGTCACGCCGTCCCAGCATCTCCTCGCACGGCAGCGGCGTGTGGAGAACCGGAATGATGTTGCCGAACCCGCCGCGGACCTTGACGCCGTTGTTGATGTTGAGCCAGGCAATCAAGTCGCTCGGCAGCCGACGCCCCATGCCGGCGCGTACGGCGGAGATGCTGCTCCACGACGCGGGCGGCTGGAGCTTCGCGTAGGCATCGGGGAGATGCTGCTGAAGCCAGTCGGTGATGGTTGCCCAGGACTCCGGTACCGGTCGTTCCACGGGCACATCCTGGACCTCACGTGCGGCGGGTGCACTTGGAGGGGCAGTGAATTGACCTGGCTGCATTCGGGGGCGGCGTACGGCGTGGAGTGCTGGACCGGGGATCGTGTAGACCAGGTTGCATGGTTCTTCCTGCTGAAGTCGTTGCGCCGGTGCGGGTGGAAGTGGGGCAAGGGCACCAGTTGGCGGTGCGGCGGCGTGGGGACGGTGGCGTGCCGTTGCTGCTCGTGCATGGGTTCCCGTGTACGAGCCGTATCTGGTCGCACAATCTCGTGCCGCTGGCCGAGGCGGGGTTCGATGTCGTGGCGCCGGATCTGCGCGGGTACGGCGACTCCGACTTTGCGCCCGACGACTTCTACGACTTCAACGCGTTCAACACCGACCTGATCGGTCTGTTCGACAGGCTCGGCTGGGACCGCGCGGTCGTCGCCGGACATGACCTCGGCGCGATGATCGCCATCGACATGGCCAATCGCCACCCCGACCGTGTCGACCGGCTCGTGATCCTGGACGACTCGATGCCCGACCTGGGTGAGGCGTTCGCGGCCGCGGGCATCCCACCGATCGATCCCAAACCCGCCGTCTACGACTACCAGCGCCGCCAAGGTCGCGACGCCGACGCCCTGATCGCCGAGCTTGCGACACCCGAGCAGCGGCGGCGTTATGTGGCCGAGTTCTACGGGCACCGCATGTGGTGTCCGCCTGATGCCTTTGACGACGACGACTTGGCCTTCCTGACCGAGCCGTACGGCGACGCGGCCCGGCTGCGCGCCTCCTTCGCCGACTACGAGGTCGTCATGGGCACCCGCCCCCTGTCGGCCCCGGAGATGATCGACCGACCGGTCCATCAGCCGGCCCTGCTGCTGATCGGCACCGACCAAGTGACCATCCGCAACCACATCGAACAACGATGCGCACTCGCCTTCCCCGAAGCCCTCGGCCCGTTCTGGGTCAAAGGCGCCGGCCACTTCATGCCCTGGGAACGCCCCCAAACAGTCAACCGAGCCATCCGCACCTTCTGCGGCGACCTCCTGGCCACGTGAACCACCGCGGTCTACAACTGAAGGCAGCGAACTGAACGCCACCGCGCACCTGTGACCTCGCCGGCGGAGTTGGTGCGCGGCGGACAAGTCAGCCGCCGGCACAGTCTCCCGGTGCCAACCACATCCCACCCGGCAACAGTCCGCGCCTTGCGCCGAAGGCGGCCGACAGAACAGCCGCCGCGCAGCGGTGTCCTTTCAGGTGCTGGAGCCACAGGGGGTGGGGGTGACTGAGATGAGGGTGGCGCCCAGGTTGTGGATCTGGGTCAGGAGGCCGTGTAGGTGGGCCTGGTCTGTCAGGCGGGTGTGCAGGGTGGTGGTGCCGTCGGGTTCGTGGGTGAGGGTCAGGCCGTCGAACCAGGTTGACCAGTGGTGGTCCAGGTGGCCGTCGATGCGGAGTTCGTAGCTTCTGGGAGGGGATGGCATGGTCAGGACTCCTCGGCTGCGGCTGGCGCCTGCCGTGGTCGGCGGACGCTCGAGCGGCTTGATCTGAGAACTCGCGCGCGGCGGATCCGGGGGCGACGGATGATCCACTCGGCTGCGGCGGCGTTGATCAGCCAGCCGGAGCTGACGGAGAGGGCTGTGCTCAGGTCGGTGGTTCCGAAGAGGCCCTCCCCGAGGCCTTGGGTGAAGACCTGGGTGCCGGCCGCGACCGAGAGGGCGTACGCGCGGATCATCCAGGCTCGGTGGGCTGCGAAGTCACGGCGTCGTACGGCGGTGAACCCGAGGACGAGGCTGGTTGCGATCGCGGAGCCGGCGACGAGGCGGACGGTCCACAGGAGGTCGCCGCCGGGAGCGCCGGGGTAGAAGAGCGTCATCCACAGTCCGGAGCCCGCGACGAGCAGGCCGGCGAGGACGAGTAGGCGGCCGGCTCGACGGTGCCAAATGCGGTGCCGGCGACGGATCCGTGCTGGGAACTGGAACGCGCCGGCGACCGCGTAGACCGCGGCGGAGACAACGTGGACGACGACTGGAGCAGGCGAGGCGTCGACCCGCGGGTTGGTAGGCAGCACCTGCGGTCCACCGGCCAACTCGAGAAGTCGGAGCGATCCCGCGACGAGCGGAAAGATCGTGAGCGCAAGCAGCGCGGTAGGAACCCGCCAGCTCGAGCCCTCCCGGCCGCGCCGCGTGCGATGCGGCGCGGGCCGGATGTGAGAGGCGGCGTACTGGGTCATTTTGCACCTGCGGTGACAGTGGCGGGTTGGGGTGTGGTGGTGCGGGTGGTGCGCCAGAGGGAGTAGCCGAGGGCGAGCATGGCGATGCCGTTGGGGAAGGCGAGGAGGCGGTAGAAGGCGTCTGGCATGAAGGAGAGGGCGATGGTGACCACGCCGCCGGCCGCCAGGAGCAGCGTGGCCCAGCGGGTGAGGACGCGGGCGCGGAAGAGGGCGATGCCGAAGATCAGGCCGCCGGCCAGGTAGCCGATGTCTTGGACGCGTACGACGGTCGAGAACAGGCCGACGTCGCCGGTCGGAGTGTCGCCCTTGGAGACGGCGATGATGTCGTTCACGAAGCCGGGGTTGGTGTCGGCGATGGCCGGCAGCAGGTAGCCCGCGGTCAGCGTCGTACACATGATGGCGAGGTAGCCGACGCTGAGCACCACGTAGCCGACGAGCCCCAGCAGGCCGTTCCGCCGTACCTGGCTCAAGTACATGCCGGTGATGCCGGCCAGCGCCAGCACCGCCATCACGACCTTGAGGGTGTTCCGTACGACGACCTCGGTCGTGGCGACGGAGGTGGCGTCCAGGTGCGGGTGGCCGATCTGGACGCCGATGAAGATCAGTCCGGCAGTGGCGGCCGCGGCCCCGGCGGCCCGGGTGAGGGTGACTGGCGTGATGGTCATGATCGGCTCCTTGGTTCCGGTGGTGCTTGGCTATGTCCGGAACGTAGGCCGCGAGGTGGGGACCAGGCGTCACCACATCTGGTGACTGACGATGTGACAGTTACAGCAGGCCGAGTTCGCGGCCGCGGCGTACTGCGGCGGAGCGGGTGTTGACGTCGAGCTTGGTGAAGATGCGCTTGGTGTGGGTGCGCAGGGTGTTCAGCGAGACGAACAGGTGGCGGGCGATCTCGGGACCGGTGAGCTCGCTGGCCAGCAGCCGCAGTACGTCGAGCTCCCGCTCGCTGAGCGTGGTCGCCGGCGGCGCCGCTGCGTGGGATGCGGGCGCCCCGCTCGCCTGGATCACCGGTACGCGGTCGTCGACGCTGTCGAGGAGGCGTCGGGCGTGCCGCTGCAGTACGTCGTACTCGCTGGAGACCGCGTCGCGCAGCAGGGCGAGCATCGGTGCGCCTTCGTCGAGGAACAAGCGCACGTACGCGTCCGGCTCCGGGGCGGCGGTGAGCGCTCGGTTCAGCTCGGCCAGTGTTTCCGCCTGTTGACCGCGCGCGTGCAGGGTTAGTGCCTGCAGCATGCCGATCTCGAGCAGGCTGCCGGCGCGAGTCGGCTTCGCATCGTCGAGTCCGCGGCCGTGTGCCTCAGCTGCGGCGTGCAGGCGGTGCAGGAGAGTGAGCCCATCGTCCAGTGCTGCCGACGAGTCCCGGTGGTGGCGCGCCAGCAGGAGCCGGACGAGGGTGAGGTGCTCGTACTCGTGCAGGTACGACGCTTCGTCGGCAGTGGTGACGTGGAGCTCCGCCCACTCCGCGGCTGCATCGAGGTCGCCCTCAGCGATGGACAAGCGGGCTCGCATCGCGGCGATCGGCCGCAGGTCGGGGTAGGAGCCCGGCCGGTAGAGGTCAGCGGCCTGGTCGAGTAGTTGCTTGGCCGACGCATAGTCGCCCCTGACCGCGTGCACCTGCGCCATGGCGACGTACCAGCGGTGCCGGTTCTCAGTGATCGAGCCGTGCTCGCCGAGGACCCGTGCGGTCTCCAGGTGCTCCTCCGCGGCGGCCAGGTCGTTCAGCTCACGGTCCAGCTCGGCAAGCCCCACGTGCAGGTCGGCGGCGGCTCGCGGGTACGGCGGTCCGGAGCCAGCCGCGAGTCCCTCCTCGTACAGCCGCCGCGCCCAATGCGGACGCCCGGCGCTGATCCACATGTCGCCGAGCACCACCGTGCTGTCCAGCTCGTCGACCAGGTTCCCTGCCGCGTGCAGACTGCGCACTGCCTCCGAGAACGTGGACAAGGCCTCCGGCACATCACCAGTCGCCCACGCAGCAAGCCCAAGGAACCCAGCCGACGCACCGCGCACGAAGTGGTCCTCAGCGCCGGCTAGCTCGAGTGCGTGCCGCGCATGGCGCACAGTGGCCGGTACGTCGCCTCTCGCTTGCGCCAGCGCGGCACGGTAGACCCACAGCGTCGCCGGTGCGGTGCGCAGATCCTCGGTGTCAGCCCACGTCGCGGCAAGCGCCTTGTCGCGAGCACCGGCCGCGAGCGCCGCCTCGACGTCATCGAGCCGGCGCTCCATGCCGTCCAGGTCGCCGGCCAGCATCTGCGACCAGCCGGACACGATGCTGAGGACAGGGCTTCGCCGTACGACGGACTCCGGCAGCGACCGTATCCACTCCAGCAGCAGGCTGTCCTGACGGGCGCGTCGTACCTGCGGCAGCGCCTCCTCGATCAGGTAGGCGGCACGGTCGTGGTCACCGGCGGCCAGAGCATGTCGTACGGCGTCCGCGGCGAGGTCATGTGCGGCGTACCAGGCGCTTGCTGCCCGGTGCAGTGTGGGGACCTCGTCGGGGGCCTCCGCCAGCAGACGGGCATGGAGGACGTCGCGGAAGAGGTGGTGGTACCGGTACCAGGAGCGCTCGGCGTCCAGCGGGACCAGGAAGACGTTGCCGCGGTCCAGATCTGCCAGTGTCTTGCCGCCGTCCGTCCTGCTGGTCAGTGCGTCGCAGAGCGGACCGGTCAGCCGGTCGAGGACTGCGGTCCGCAGCAGGAAGTCACGTACGTCGGCGCTCTGGCGGGCGAGAACCTCGTCGACCAGGTAGTCGATGACGAAGCGGTTGCTGCCGGTGAAGGCCGAGATGAATTCGGCGACGTCTGCGCGGTCCGCCGTACCGCGGAGTGAGAGTGCGGCGAGTTGGAGGCCGGCGATCCAGCCTTCGGTGCGCTCGTCCAGCCTTTGTACGTCGTCCTCGCCGAGCTGCAGGCCCATCGCATCGTTGAGGAACTCAGCGGCCTCGGTCGGCGCGAAGCGGAGGTCTGCGGCGCGTACCTCGGTCAGCTGGCCGCGACTGCGCAGTCGCGGCAGCGGGAACGGCGGATCGGTGCGTGTCGCCACCAGGAGATGGAGATGGTCCGGCGCGTGGTCGAGGAGGAAGGTCATGGCCTCGTGCACCTCGGGTGCATCGATCACGTGGTAGTCGTCGAGCACCAGCAGCGCGTGGTCGGGCCGTTCCATGAGTTCGTTGACTATGGCAACCAGCGCGGCCGGGGTGGATGCGGCGGTCAGTGCGTCAGGATCCAGGTCGAGGCCGAGGCGGGAGAGGGCTGCCGAGAGGTGTGCCATGAAGCGTGCGGGGTCGTTGTCGCCTTCGTCGAGCGACAGCCAGCCCATGTGCTCCTGAGACCTCGCCCATTCACTGAGCAGCGTGGTCTTGCCGAAGCCCGGCGGTGCGGAGACCAGGGTGAGTCGGTGCCCGGGGTGCAGCGTGCGGTCCAACCGGTCGGCCAGCCGGGGGCGGGCGACCACCTCGGGCCGCTTGGCGGGTGGGAACAGCTTCGTGGCGAGCACCGGTGTCGACACCCTACGGATGATAAGTCGCCGTCGCTGAACTTAGTGCAACTAAGCTGCCCGGTATGCCGAGGAACACGCTGACCGTGGAGCAGATCGTTGCGGCCGCGATCGGGCTGCTGGACGAGGTAGGCCTGGACGGGCTGAACATGCGCGCCCTGGGGGAGCGGCTCGGTACGGCGGCCACCGCCGTCTACTGGCACGTGAAGACCAAGGACGAGCTTGTCCGCCTCGCCGGAGATGCGATCTGGACGGAGATCGAACTCCCCGACCTCGACGGCGACTGGCGCGAGGCCGCCGCCGCACTGGCTACCGGCCTCCACGAGATGCTGATGCGCCACCCCTGGTACGGCCAGGCCTTGGGCAGCTACCTCCTCTACGGCCCCGGCAAAGCCCGCTACGACGACGCCACCCTGGCCCTCTACGAGAACGCCGGCTTCACTCCCACCGACGCCGACCGCGCCGCCGCCACCGTCTTCATCTACGTAGCCGGCAGCGCCCTCGGCTCAGCCGCCCAGGTCTCCCTGACCCGCCGCCTCTCCCGAGCCGGTCAAGACCCCGCCCAGGCCCTAGAACAAACCATGACCCAGGCCAAGGAGATCGCCCTGGCCTACCCAACCCTCCGCAAACGCCTCAACACCCCCGCCGCCACCGACTACACCGCCGCCCCCGACGCCACCTTCACCTTCGGCCTGCAAGCAATCCTCACCGGCCTCGAATCCCACCTCACCCACTGAGCTGGTCACCATGGACCTGGAGAGGAGCCGAGGATGGGCGGATCGAGTGGTTCACCGATGGGCAAGACCTATCTGTCCACCGCGGTGACGGAGCACGGCAATCCCAAGCAGCTGGTCTCGAACACGCGCGTGCGGCTGGAGTTCGCCGAAGTACCCAACCTGAACGATGAGGGACCACGCGTGTACGACGTCCTCCGGGCGTTCGCCGGCTGCAACAGACTCGGCGCGGCCGTCCCATCCGGCGAGTTGCTGACCGGCGGCAGGCTGTGGATCGACGGATTCGGCGGCACCCAGAAGGGCTGCAAGCCGCCGCTCCGGGCCCAGGACGCGTGGCTGTGCGAGTTCCTGATGAGTAGACCCAGCTGGCACCTGAACGGCGACCAACTCACCCTCACCTCGGCCGGTACGACGATCACGCTGCTGGACAGACGGATCGCTGAGCCCGACTTCCCGCTCGACGGGGTCCGATGGAAGCTCGTCAGCACCATCACGAACGGCGACCTGTTCCAGTACCACCATCACGCCGAGGAGGCATGGCTCACCTTCGAGGGCGAGCGCCTGACCGGCTCCACCGGGTGCAACGAGCTCTCCGGCACCGTCACCCGCACCGGCACAGAGCTGACCTGCACCGTCGTCCCCACCGACCGCGCATGCACAGGGGAAACCGCGGAGGTGGAGACCGCGATCCTGACCACCCTCGCGGCCAAGATCACCTACGCCATCGACTACAACCGCCTGACCCTCCTGACCCCGACCGGCATAGGCCTCGCCCTCACCGCCGGCCCCCAGCACCAGTACTGAGACGGTCAACTACGCACGCGGCTTCTCCACCGTGACCCAGGTCGGAGTTGGTGCGTCCGGGACTCGGTCTCTGGGCGACCAACCGTGCGCAACGGACAGCGGAACAGGATTCTCCGGGTCGGGCAGGACGTAACTGAGACCGTTGCCGCGGGCTTCGAGTTCGGCGGCGTAGCCGGGGTCGACGCGGTCGAGCGTGATCATGACGAGCCCCGACACATGATGCGGTCCCGTCGAGGTGACCTTGGTCCGCAGCCGGAGATCCTCCTGCCGGCGCATGAGGCCAAGCACCCATTGCAGCGTCCACTCGGTCTCCTGCTCGGACGGTTGCCAGCGCCTGAAGCGCAACAACTCAGGGAACTGCACGAGCGGAACGATCTCGGTTCGCGCCCGCACCATCTCGTCGTGATCCGGGACGCTGATCACCAGGACCACCCGATCGCCGCCGTGCTCGACGGTCTCCGTGAGCCTGGCGTGCGCGCCCGGATTGCGCTCGACCCACTGCCGAACAACCGGCAGATCTGGCGACGCCGTCGATGGAATCTCCCGAAACCGCACACCAACCACCTCCACCCTTCTCAGATAAGCACGCCAACGCGTTCGAGTGCTACGACAGGTCGCGTCCGTCACCGTGGGCGCAGGTGTTCGACTGTGGCGTCGTACTGCTCGGTCAGGCGTTGGGCTAGCAGGGAGCGGTGGCAGGCTTCTGGGTCGCGTTCGACGCAGAGGAGGGCTGCGACTTCGCCGGTCGACAGGGACGACACGAGTGGGGTGAGGTCGGCGTGGTCGAGGATTTCGGTGGTGTAGCGGTGGATGTAGGCGGGGGCGAGTTTGCGGCGTGAGCGTTTGCCGACTCCTTGGCGGTCGTCTTCGGCGTACTGGAGTTGGCGTAGCTCGGTGGTTGGCGCGAGCTCGGGGTGGTGCTCGTAGGCGATTTGGGCTTGGGCCAGGGCAGCCTGCAGCCGGAGTGAGTTCGCCCAGGCGTACTCGGGCCCGCGGACACCGCGGCGCTGGCGTACGTCGAGCAGCAGCCGGACGTCAGCGTCCAGCAGCCGTTGCAGGAAGGACTCGGCGTCGAAGTCGTAGACGCCGATTGTCACCATTCTGAGCACTGGGAATCACCTGTCTCCCAGCTTCTCGTGCCGGTTCAACCGGCACGAGAAGCTGAGCCATCACGCGACGGCGGTTCCCTCGAGCTCAACGAGCTGGCCGGGGATCGCGAGCCGGGTCACCCCGAGCATCGTGGTGGTCGGCGCCACCCCGGCGGCGCCGAGCCGCGACGCGAGTACGCCGTACTGCTGGAAGAGCAGATCGACATCGGTGGTGTAGACGTTGAGGCGGACGAGGTCAGCGAGGGACATGCCGGCCTCGACGAGTACGGCCTCCAGGTTGTCGAGGCTCAGCGCCAGTTGGCCCGCCATGTCGCCGTCGTGCTGGGGCTTGCCGTCGCCGTCCATCGCGGTCTGACCGGAGCAGTACAGGGTCCGGGTGTGGCCGGAGACGATCTCGCCCTGGTTGAAACCCAGCTCCACCGACCACTTCACCGGGTTGACCGCCGTTCGTTGCAGTGCCACATCAGCTCCATTCGATCCGTTGGTGGTGCGTACGTCGAGGAGCTTTCCAACCAATCACGACACCCTGTGTCGTGTATTCCGGTAGAGTTTTCGCATGCGCGCCGACCGGTTGGTCTCGCTGGTGCTGCTGCTGCGCCAGCGCGGTCGGCTGACTGCGGACACGCTCGCCCGTGAGCTCGAGGTGTCCACCCGCACCGTGCTGCGTGACATCGAGGCGCTGTCCGCGGCCGGCGTCCCGGTGTACGCCGAACGCGGCCGGCACGGCGGGTTCGCATTGCTGCCAGGCTTCCGGACCGAGCTCACCGGGCTGAACCACGACGAGGCCCTTGCGTTGCTGACCGCTGGAACGAAACGCGGCGAGCAGGTGTTCGGCCTCGGCTCGGCGCTCGCCTCAGCCATGCGCAAGGTGGTCGACGCCC
The DNA here is from genome assembly GCF_053592935.1 of Kribbella sp. NPDC002412. Taxonomy (NCBI): domain Bacteria; kingdom Bacillati; phylum Actinomycetota; class Actinomycetes; order Propionibacteriales; family Kribbellaceae; genus Kribbella; species Kribbella sp. NPDC002412. The sequence continues at coordinate 4,134 of NZ_JBSFBL010000003.1, read as the reverse complement.
TGCCCGAAAGCCACCGGGCCACCGCGAGCGACGCCGCCCAGCGATTCCTCGTCGACCCGGAGACCGACCTGCTCTCCCGCCGGCTGACTGCTGACGAGGTGCCCGACACCACAATGATCGAGGTACGGCGCGCTGTCGCCGCCGGCCACAAGCTGCGCATCCACTACGCGGCGGTGAACCGCGCCCCGAAATGGCGCACGGTCGACCCGATCGGCCTGGTCACCGTACGAGACAAGGGCTACCTGCTGGCAACCACGTCCGGCGCGGACCGCACCTACCGGCTGTCCCGAATCCTGGCCGCCGAGGAACTCACAGAACCGGCACAACGACCGGACACCGTCGACCTCGACCAGATCTGGCAGGAACGCAGCACCCGCTTCCGCGCCGGCGGCGACCAAATCACCGTGCTACTCCGCATGAGGCCGACCCGACGAGAGGAACTGGCGAACACCGCCCTCGCCGTCCTCACCGAAACCCCCGACCCAGACGGCTGGCTACGCCTGGAAGCCACCTTCCAAGACACCCGCCACGCCGAATGGGCCCTCTGGCAACTCAACACAGACGCAGAAGCCCTCTCTCCCCCTTCACTGCGCACCGCCCTACACAACCGAGCCACGGCACTAGCCACCCACTACGAATCCTGAGAATCGGCCGCCTGCCGGTTCAAGACACGCCACCACGGCCGGCGAGCCGCGGCTGGTGCCGATGCCGAGGTCGGCGCCGGTACGGACCTCTGCGCCTTGATCGTGTCAGCGAACTCCGGGAGTCCAGCGGCCACAGCGATCGTGAGACGTTGGTTGCGGTTGAGAGATGCCGTGGCGAGCAGGTCCGCGATGCGCTGTCGCTGTACGTCGGTCGGCTGGAAGTACATCGGGGGCACGAACTGCCGACCGACCGCTGCCAACGCTGGGTCCGGGTCGCGGAGGAGTTCGAGATCGGCGATGACTGCTTCCCAGCCGCCGCGGTGTCGGTGGATCCACCATGCCCGGCGACGAAGCTCGGCATCCGCTGCCGCCTTGAGCCGGGCAAGGTCGGAGAGGGTCCACAGTTGGGGACTGCGGGTCAGGACCTCGCCCGCGAGCCGTGCCACCCGAGAATGATCGCCGGCCACATAGGAGAGCAACAGCGGGACGTCGTCGGCTGTGGCACGCCCCTGGAGAAATGACAGGCCGACTTTCCGCAGTGGGAGTTCTGCGCTGTGGACGAGATCGAGGATCTCCTGGCGTTCGATCGCCGTACCGGTCTCGGCGAGCCCGGTGTAGGCGCGAGCGCGCACGATCGGCTTGGCGGCGGAACGCGCGACTGCGGCATAGGTGGCGGCTGGGGCGCGACCCATCTCCTGCCAGCGACGTCGTGCCCACAGCCGCGCGAGCACCGAGGGGTCCACCAGGAGCCGCTCGACGTCGGCAGGATCCAGGTCCGCAGCCGTCAGCTTCACCAAACCCATGGCGCGACTCTCGGCGGAACGGCTGCGAAGCATCACTCCTGCGATGACATCGGGCGTTGCCGTGTCGGCGATGACACGCATGAACCGTCGACGGACGACCGGGTCCCTCTCTGCGGGGAACAACGCGACCGCCTCCTGCAGTCCGATCAGTCCGGTTTCGAAGCTGTGACGGACGGCAACGCGCCGGACATCGCGGTCGCCGGCGATCCGCAAGCGGGCCCACACCTCCGCCTCGCCGTACTCCGCGACCAGCGCCTGCAGGTTCAACGGCAGGACGTCAGCCCCTCGGCCGCGCTGCTCGATCCGATGCAACAGCGGCACAATGTGGTCGGCCTGATCCAACGAAGTTCGCCGCAGCACCTCTCAAGCGGCCGTCTCGCGGATCACCCAGACGTGGTCGGTCACTCGGACCGCCAGCGCGCGATCGCTCAACGGATCGAGAGACGTGGCCAACGACCGAACGGCCCGCTCACGCAGATAGCCGTCAGGGTGCATGCTGGCCAGTGCCGCCACGACAGGCAGCGGACTCGCCAGAACCTGATCACTCCAGCGTTCCGACTGCCCCATCGTCGGCCCCTCGTAGCGGACCTGGCGGGCGTCAAAGTCGATCCGCAACAACTCACGCGCCGTCGACGAGGCAAGCCAAGACGCGGTCGCGTCCAACACCACCCGGTCACCCCGCAAGGCTGCCGCAGCACCTTCCCCCAGTCGGCGACGGACATCCGGTTGGTTCAACATCCACCCATCCTGCCGCCCCTACGACCAGCGGTCACCCGAATTCAAACCCGTCCGACGCACGGCGAGAGTCGGCCAGCAAGCCCCGCCCCAGCTTCGCGGCCGGCAGTTGTTGGCGCAGACCCTGGTGCGCGTGACGGCGACGCGCGCACCCGCCGGAGGCGGCAACAGACCAGCCGCCGCGCAGCGGTGTCCGCTTCCAACGCCTGCGCGGGTGGCAGTTGTCGGCGCCGTCCCGGGTTGCGTGTGAGGCGGTGTGTGCACCCCGCCGGAGGCGGCGATGGAACAGCCGCCGCGCAGCGGTGTCCTTTGGGGCGGTTCCTTCAGTTGCCGGGGCGGGTCTTCAGTCTTTGATCTCGCAGAGGATGGCGCCGGCGGTGACGGTGGCGCCTACTTCGGCGGTGAGGGCGGCGATCGTGCCGGACTTGTGCGCGTTGAGGGGTTGTTCCATCTTCATCGCCTCCAGGACGACGATGAGGTCGCCCTCGGCAACCACCGCGCCTTCCTCGACGGCGATCTTGACGATGGTGCCCTGCATCGGCGAGGTCAGCGAGTCACCGGACGCAGCAGAGCCCTTCCCCGAGCTACCCGCGCGCCGCGCCGGCTTCTTCTTCGCGCCAGCGCCGGCGCCACCGCCGGCCGCACCGCCACCGGCAACAACAGATGCCCCGAGACCGGCCGGGAGCACGACCTCCAGCCGCTTCCCGCCGACCTCGACCGTGACCTTCTCGCGTTCCGCCGGCTCGACGGTTTCCGCGACGGGTCCGTCGTACGGCGGGACCTGGTTGTCGTACTCGGTCTCGATCCACCGCGTGTGCACCTTGAACCCGTCGTCACCGACGAACGCCGGATCCGACACCACGGCAGCGTGGAACGGGATGACCGTAGGCATCCCCTCCACCACGAACTCACGCAGCGCCCGCCGCGACCGCTCCAGCGCCTGCGTCCGGTCGCGACCGGTGACGATCAGCTTCGCCACCAGCGAGTCGAACGCACCCGGCACCGTCTCGCCCTGGTCGTACCCACCGTCCAGCCGCACACCAGGCCCCGACGGCGCGTGCCACCGAGTCAGCGTTCCCGGCGCCGGCAGGAACCCACGACCGGCGTCCTCGGCGTTGATCCGGAACTCGATCGAGTGCCCTGACACGACCGGGTCGTCGTACCCGAGTTCCTCGCCCTGGGCGATCCGGAACATCTCCCGGACCAGGTCCAGGCCGGTGACCTCCTCGGAGACCGGGTGCTCGACCTGCAGCCGGGTGTTCACCTCGAGGAACGAGATCAGCCCGTCCTGCCCGACCAGGAACTCGCACGTCCCGGCCCCGACGTACCCGGCCTCGCGCAGGATCGCCTTGGACGCGGAGTACAACGTCTCGAGCTGATCGGCAGACAGGAACGGAGCCGGCGCCTCCTCGACCAGCTTCTGGTACCGGCGCTGCAGCGAGCAGTCCCGGGTGGACACGACCACGACGTTGCCGTGGGCATCGGCCAGGCACTGCGTCTCGACGTGCCGCGGCTTGTCCAGGTACCGCTCGACGAAGCACTCGCCGCGTCCGAAGGCGCTGACGGCCTCGCGTACGGCGGACTCGTAGAGCTCCGGCACTTCCTCGAGCGTCCGGGCGACCTTCATGCCGCGACCGCCACCGCCGTACGCCGCCTTGATCGCGATCGGCAGCCCGTGCTCCTGCGCGAACGCGACCACCTCGGACGCGTCGGCGACAGGGTTCGGGGTGCCGGGGACCTGCGGGGCGCCGACCTTGTCGGCGATGTGCCGGGCCTTCACCTTGTCGCCCAGCGCGTCGATGGCCGACGGCGGCGGGCCGATCCAGATCAGCCCGGCGTCGAGGACGGCCTGGGCGAAGGAGGCGTTCTCGGCCAGGAAGCCGTAACCGGGGTGTACGGCGTTCGCGCCCGAGCGGGCCGCGACGTCGAGGATCTTGGCGATGTTCAGGTAG